>NZ_JBFUGN010000360.1:0-5629 GCF_056402895.1 Rhizobacter sp. P3_B12
GAATCGGCCCAGGTGCTGGCGCAGACTTGCCCGCCCTCGCTGAAACCGACCCTGCTGCGGCTGTACGCCGCCGCCGAGCGCGGTTCGCACCTGGTGCAGCAGCTGCTGACGCTGGCCCGCACCGACAGCGCCGCGCTGGGTGACGGCACGCCGCTCCCGCGCGTCGACCTGGCCCGGCTGGCGGCCGAGTACGCGAACGACTGGCTGCGCCCCACGCTCGCGATGGAGCAGGACCTGGGCTTCGATCTCGAGCCGGCCTTCGTCGAGGGCGATCCGCTGCTGCTGCGCGAGTTGCTCGACAACCTGGTGCACAACGCGATCGAGCATGCAGGCGCCGGCGTCGACATCACCGTGCGCACGCGCAGCGTGGCCGGACGCGCGGTGCTGGAAGTGATCGACGACGGCCGCGGCGTGCTGCCCGAGGAGATGGAGCACATCTGGGGCCGCTTCCGCCGCGGCGCGCTGGCCGGCGGCCTCGGCACCGGCCTGGGCCTGGCCATCGTGCGCGACATCGCGCGCCTGCACGGCGGCGAAGCCACGCTGCAGCCGGGCGTCAACGGCACCGGCCTCGCGGTCACCGTGAGCCTGCCGCACAGTCCCGAGCACCTCATCACCGCCCCTGAAGCCGAAYCTGTCGTCAACCTGTCGTAGGTAGAAACCGATGGCGGTCGCGGAGGCCCCACTGCCTAGAGTGGGCCACCTCTCACGGAGCCACCATGATCGACAGAAACCTTGCGCGGGGACTCACCCTGACCGCCGTCTCGCTGGCCTTCGGACTCGGCGCGTTGCAGTACCCCATCGGTGACCTCAGCCGCGCGGGGGCCGGCATGTTCCCGCTGATGATGAGCTGCCTGCTGCTGCTGATCGCGCTGGCCACCCTCGTGCGCTCGCGCTTCGTCGCCTCGGAGCGCTTCGAGTTCAAGCTCAGCAACATCGGCCTGCTGCTGGCCAGCCTGTGCGCGTTCGCGCTGGTCTCGCGGCTGCTGAACATGACGGCCGGCATCGTCGCGCTGGTGTTCCTGTCGGCCTTCGCCGGCTCGGCGAAATACTCGATCGCGCGCAACCTGAAGGTGTCGGTCGGCCTGTTCCTGGTGGCGCTGGCCTTCCAGAAACTGCTCGGCCTGAGCCTCAACCTGTACTGAGGCACCGGACGATGGACCTGCTCCACAACCTCGCCTTCGGTTTCAGCCACGCGCTGACGTGGCAGAACCTGCTGTTCTGCGCCATCGGCTGCACGGTGGGCACGCTGGTCGGCCTGCTGCCGGGCCTCGGGCCGCTCGCCACCATCAGCCTGCTGCTGCCGCTCACGTACTCGATCCCCACCACCGGCGCGCTGATCATGCTGGCCGGCATCTACTACGGGGCCCAGTACGGCGACAGCGTCAGCGCGATCACGATGAARATCCCGCACGCCAGCAGCATCGTGGCCTGCATCGACGGCTACCAGATGACGCTGAAGGGCAAGACCGGCCTCGCGCTGTTCACCGCGGGCGTGTCGAGCTTCATCGGCGGCACGGTGGCGATCGTCGTGCTCACCTTCCTGGCGCCCAGCCTCGGCGAGGTGGCGTTCCTGTTCGGCCCGGCCGACTACTGCGCGCTGATGCTGGTGGGCTTCGTCTGCGTGAGTTTCGTGACGACCGGCAGCCTGCTCAACGGCATGGCGATGTGCCTGATCGGCGTGCTGCTCGGCCAGATCGGCACCGACGTGAACAGCGGCGTGCCGCGCTACACCTGGGACCTGCCGATGCTGGCCGACGGCGTCGGCCTCGTCAGCGTGGCGCTCGGCTGCTTCGGCATCGCCGAGATCACGAAGAACCTCGATTCGCGCGAGGAGCGCTCGCCGTTCAACGGCACCATCCACCTGATCCCGACCTGGGCCGAGTTCAAGCGGATCATTCCGAGCGCGCTGCGCGGCAGCGTCATCGGCTCGTTCCTCGGCATCCTGCCGGGCGGCGGGCCGGTGATCGCGCAGTTCGCCGCCTACGCGGTCGACAAGAAGGTCAGCAAGTACCGCCACGAGATCGGCTCCGGCGCCATCGAGGGCGTGGCCGGACAGGCGGCGGCCGACGAGGCGGCGGCGCGCACCAGCTTCATCCCGCTGATGAGCATCGGCATTCCGGAGAACGCGGTGATGGCGCTGATGATGGCGGCCTTCGTGATCAAGGGCATCCAGCCGGGGCCCAACATGATCGCCGGCCACCCGGACCTGTTCTGGGGCCTGGTCGCCAGCATGTGGGTGGGCAACTGTTTCCTGCTGATCCTGAACGTGCCGCTGGTGCGCTACTGGCTGTCGGTGTTCAAGATCCCGTACAGCGTGCTGTTCCCGTCGATCCTGTTCTTCTGCTGCATCGGCACCTACAGCGTCAACAACAACCTCGACGACATCTTCGTGACGGCCGCCTTCGGGCTGGGCGGCTACCTGTTCGCGCGGCTCGACATGGACGCGGCGCCGCTGATGCTCGGCTTCATTCTCGGGCCGATGCTGGAGGAGAACTTCCGCCGCGCGATGCTGCTGAGCCGCGGCAGCTTCAACGTGTTCGCCAGCCGGCCGATCAGCGCGACGCTGCTCGGGCTGATCGCGGCGTTCATCCTGTGGCAGTTCATCTCGTTCGTGATGAAGGCGCGGGCGCCGCGGCAGGTGCAACCGGCGTAGCGCAGGCGGCTGCGGCAGCCGGAAGCTGTTGGAGAATGCGGCGCATGAAACGTCGCAGCCTCCTGCTCTACCTGCCCAGCCTTCCCTGTCTGTCGGCCGCCTGTGCAACGCTGGCGGCTCCACCTGCGTACAGTCAGGCCGATGGCCGCGGATCCCGTTTCGAAGACGACTTGTTCGCGAGGCTCGAAGGCGACTGGCTGGTCACCCGGCAGATCCGCGGCACCGAGGTGAAGAACCAGCTCTCCGCCACCTGGGTGCTGCAGCACCAGTTTCTGCGCCTGCAGATGCGGGACGTGGCCTCGCCGCCACGCTACGAGGCCGAGGTCTATATCGGCTACTCGTACGCGGCAAAGGAGTACGTGGCGCACTGGATGGACAACTTCGGCGGCCATTTCTCGGCGGCTGGCCGGGGCCAGCGCGACGGCAACAGCGTGGAGTTCCGGTTCGAGTATCCCGCTGGCCCGTTCTTCAACACGTTCGCCTGGGACCCGGCATCCGGCACATGGTCGTGCCACCTCGAATCGGTCGGCAAGGACGGCAAGCGATCCACGTTCGCGCGGGACAAGTTCGTCCGCGCACCATGAGCATGGTTTCGGCGGGCCGCATGCAACGCAGACGCCTGTTGATCGCGGGTACAGCCACCTCGCTCGTGCCCGCGCTGGCGCTGGCCCGCACACCGCTGGCCAAGGTGCTGGGTCGAACGATCTACAGCGACGAGACGACGCAACCCGGACGCAGCCTGGACGGCCAGATCCTGCGGCCGCTGATCCAGCGCTTCGCCGAGCAGGAGCGGCTCACCGCCACCGACGCCGAGGTGGCCGAGCTCGAGTCGGCGCTGAAGCTTCCACCGCCCCCGCCCGGGCTGTCGGACGCCGACAAGGCGATGCTGCGCGAGCTGCCGCGCAGCATGGTGCTGCAGTGGAAGGTCAGCAAGGCGCTCTACCAGCGCTACGGCGGCGAGGTGATCTTCCAGCAGGCCAACCCGATGGAGCCGGTGGGTGCGATGCGGCGCTTCCTGGAAGAGCAGGAGAAGGCCGGTGCGTTCGCGATCTACGACGCCGGCGAGCGCAAGCGCTTCTACGACTACTACGTCAGGCCGCAGATCATGGTGGTGCCGAAGGAGAAGGTGAACTACGACGTGCCGTGGTGGCGCAAGTAGATCGGTTCACCGTTCCTACAACGGAAGCGGCTCTCTCCGACAGCATCTCCGTCGTGGGATGCATAAGCTTTCTGCTTGCCCACCAACGGAGATCAACATGTCCGACAGCAAGCAACAAACCGGCGGCCAGGACCGCGAGCGCATCAACGTCAACCAGGACTATGAACTGCGCGACTGGTCGAAGAAGTACGGCGTGACGCCGGATGAGCTGAAGAAGGCCGTTGCGAAGGTCGGGGATCGGGCGCGGGATGTGGAGGCGCATTTGAAGCGCGGGGAGCGCGGCTGACCATCGCGTATAAAGACGGCCAACCCGCCGGCGATGCTGTTTGCGCCTGACCTACCCGAAGGAATTCGCATGACAGCAGTGAAGGACGCGCAGAAAGTGCAGGCTTGGGGGGACGACCTTGGCGTGCGGATCGCGCCCGCCGTCGCCGCAGCCGCACAGTTCTCGCGAGGTCAGATGGTGACCGTCGAGGTTGTTCACGAAGGACTTCTCGTGCGGCGTGCGATCAGCAAACCCAAGATGTCGCTCGAGCAGAAGCTCATGGCATTCGATCCGGCGGTGCATGGTGGCGAGGCGATGGTTGAGGGGCACCCCAGGCAAATCGACGGCCCCCCCTGAGGCTAGGCTCGCGGGAATAGGGCGCGCCATGGGCGCTCGCCGACCACACCGGTGCACCAGAAAATTGGAAGCGTGTTGTTAGGTGTTGTGTTGTGAAATACAACAAGTGCACCCATGTCTCCATGGCCGAGAGGCGCTGAGGGACTCAATTCGCGGCCAAGTTGCTGGAGCACCTCCTTGGTAAAGCGGCGTTCACTGTCGTCCGCGAATATGTCAGAGGATTCATCGCAAGCTCTCAGTTYGTCGCCTAACAGTGTTGCGGCCACGACGTCGATGCCTGGGAATGATTGCCGTGCGGCCTCCAGCGCTTCGGGGAATGCAAACATGACATAAACCGAGATACGGTGCTCATCAACGTAGCGCTGCCAAGTCGTTCCGCCAACTCGGGCCTTGAATTTCGCCATCCCGTCAACAAGCGTCTGCCCGGTCCCAGCAAAGTCGTCCGCAATCACGACCATGGCATCCGACTCGGCGTGACTGCGCATCCATCCATCTAGTTCGGCGGCGGAACTGCACTTGCCAGGTCTAAGACTCTTCTGCAACTCCCGCGTGGTGCTTGCCCCGCTTTTGTGATCAGAATCGAGGTACGTCAGCGCCAAGTTGTCGCGACGGTTGCGCACGATTTGCCAAATGCCGGCACCGATCGTCAAGCGCCTCGCATTTACCATTTCTTCTAAGCGCTGTAAGCCCAGTGCTCTCATTCCTTCATTGATGAATCCCCTTTCGGCGACTCGCCGCAGGAGTAGGAAGGCCAACTCAATACGGCTATCGTCGCCAAACTGCCTCAGCCACAGTCGTATATCTGCAACATCCTTCTGTTTTCCACAGTACATCAGTCGCTGAGCAACGGCCAATAATTCATCTTCGGAAATTGGAAAAACTACCGAATCCATAGGTTCCGACGACGGCGAGGTATCGGCAGATCCGATCAAATCGCGTCGAATAGCTACCAAATGCTCCGTCCAAAGCGKCACTAGCTTGGCGACAGCGTTCTCGCCCAACCACTCTCTAAATATCGGCAAAGCAACGACGAAACCCTCCCCGCTCTTCTGCGGGACTAGCACACCACGTCTAGTTAGCCTCTCACATGCGCGGCGCAGATCCGCTCGACTCGCTCTATCTTCAACTGCCATGGGGAGCGATTCCTGAATTTCTTCAATTTCCTCAATAGCTTCATAGCGGCCACCCAGCATAG
>NZ_JBFUGN010000361.1:0-5615 GCF_056402895.1 Rhizobacter sp. P3_B12
CCCATACATAGGTCAGACCACTTGCGTAGTCGACGATGGAAAGCCAGAGATCCTCTCGAATCCGACCAGCTAGCGGAAGCGATGCAGCGCCGGTGGCGGGCGGCGGGCGCGAAACCTTGGATGTTGCGGCGCGTACAGCGTCGACTTGTGAATTTTCATGCTCGAGTGGCGTGACGAGTTCTACGGATACTCGCGGCGGCTCACCTGTCAGCCTCAACTCCGGCTCTAGAAACGTGACAAAGGCTTTGAGATCTTTTGCACCAAAGTCGCGCGGCTGAAATCTTCGATCGGTGATCTGCAGAAGTCGGTTGTTGAGAACAGCGAGCGTCATCACTTTGGTGTCACGCCCGTACTTTTGCTGAGCCTGCAGAAATGCCGCCCGCACCAAATCCAGTGCTTGCGCTTTGCTTTTCATGTGGTCTCTCCCGGTGCGTGTTCAGCTGGTCGGAGCGTCGTCGCTACGCTCCAAGCACTCTTCTTGCGCGGCGCGAACTCCTTTCATTGAGTCCGCAAGATGGCCACGGCCCGACTCGCAGGTCACGGTGTCTCGTATTTTTTACGCGCCCCGGGCCCTGCTCCGCTGGCATCGAAGGTATGCCATGCCATTCTGCGACCGCACCCCAATCGCGGCGCCCTCAAGCTTGATGACGCCTGATTCGCCTTGCCTACCCCAACAAACTCGCCGGCACCTTCCCCCCGTTCTCCGCCAGCTTGTTCATCACCTGCTTGTGCAGCCAGATGTTCATCGTCGCCGTGTCATTGGTGTCGCCCGAGTAGCCCAGCTCGCTCGCCAGTTGACGCCGCTCGGTCAGGCTCGATTCCATGCCGACCAGCTTCATCAGGTCGACGATCGAGGTGCGCCAGTTGAGCTTCTGCGACGAGGCCGCCGCCAGCTTGGTCAGCACCGCCTCCACATCCACCTCGCTCAAGGCGACGGGCGCCGGTACGGCCGCGGGTGCGGCCTGGGTCGGCGCCTGCGCCACCGTTTCCGAGGGCTCCTCGGCCTTCTTGCCGAAGATCGCGTCCTTGATCTTGCTGAAGATGCTCATCGTGGTCTCCTGGTTGGATGGATGCGCTGCGTCGGCAACGAAAGCCCAGTCTAGGCGTTGCCGCCCGCCGGTCAAGACGGATCAGCCCAGCGTGAAGGCCTCCAGTCGCCGATCGCGACCGCGCCCAGCGCAGCCGCCGCGCCTACCAGAAAACTGCGCCGAGGACTCCGGCGCACGGCGTTCTCCCTGGGCCCGAGTAACTGCGTGTCATCGTCATCATCATCTGTCACCCAGGTGACAGAATCGCCGGTCGCAAAACACRCCCACCCTCATGACCCGATCCGTCAGCGCCACCCGCACCCTGCCCGCCCTGCTGCTCACGCTGATGCTCGTTGCCTGTGGCGGCGGCGGTGGCGACAGCACCAACGAGACCGCCCAGAAGCCCGCCCCGCCCGACACGTCGGCCTCCGGCCCGTCGCCAGCCGACACCCAGCCGCCGGTCGTCTCTGCCTCGGCCACCGTGTCCGCCGAGGCCGTGGCCCTCAGCGCGCTCGCCACCGACAACGTCGGCGTCACCTCGGTCAGCTTCATCGTCGATGGCGGCACCATCCAGACCAGCGTGCAGAAGTCGCCGAGCGACGGCTCGTACACCTCGTCGCTGCCGATCGGCCTCGTCGCCAACGGCTCGCACAGCTTCGTCGCGGTCGCGATCGATGCCGCCGGCAACAGCACCACCTCGGCCGCGGCCGGCTTCACGGTCGGCACCCCGGCCGGTGCGCCCGGCAGCAGCGACACCGTGCCGCCCACCATCACCGCCGCCGTGCAAGGCAACTTCGGCTTGATCAAGCTGACGGCCATCGCGAAGGACGAGACCCGTCTCTTCGGCGTCGACTTCCTGGTCGACGGCAAGGAGACCGGCACCTGGGCGTCGCTGCACTACCTGAGCAGCGATCCGGCCGACCAGTACTACGTGCTGTTCGACACGACGACGCTGTCGCCCGGCGCGCACACCGTCGTCGCCCGCGCACGCGATCTCGCCAACCACACGACGCTGTCGAACGAGATCGTGCTGAACATCGACCCCACCGCCGGCCTCACCGAGACTGAGCCGAACAACACGCTGGCCACGGCCAACGCGGTGCCGGCCGGGCAGCTGCAGATCTCCGGCACGCTGAAGAACGAGACCGTGCTCATCGGCGAATCGAAGATCGTGCACACCGACAGCGACTACTACCGGCTGACGATTCCCGCCGGCCAGACGCTGACGGTGCGCATGCGGACCCCGCAGCACCAGGGCTTCTTCGTCTCCATCGTCGACGCGGACGGCGTGAAGCTCTCCGGCGATTCCGAATGGCCCAGCTCGGGCGAGGTCAGCGTGGCGTACACGAACGGCGCCACCGCGCGCGAGGTGTGGATCCGCCTGTCGAGCATCCCGTACGACTTCGAGACCCGCGACCAGTACACGCTGACGCTGAGCCTGCAGTAACGCTGCAACGCTAGTCGCTGGAGGCCACGACCGCGTCGGCCGCCAGCGCTGAGCGCATCGCCGAGGTGCTGCGCCAATCGGCCTGCAGCACGTCATTGCCGGCGGTCTTGGCGGCGGTGCCGGCGCTGTTCGCCCGGCTCTGCCWCAGCGGGCTGATCCAGCCCTTCTTCATCTGGTCGCCCAGGCCCGGGTCGTTGTCCTTGCCGCCCTGGATGTCGCGCCGCGCGTTCTTCACGTTCACCGCGCTGTACTGCGTCATCGCCGAATAGAGGGCGATGCCGCCGGCGCCCGCCGCGAGCATCACCTGCGCCCACGCCGGCAGGCTGCTGGTGCCGCTGATCGGCTTGTGCGCCTGCGCCGGGTCGTTGGAATGCGCGTGCGCTTGCGCGGCCAGGTGCTTGTTGACCTCGTACACCACCGCGTTCACGCCGCGCCCCAGCAGCAAGGCGCCGGCACCGCCCAGCACGCCGAAGGTGAACTGCTGCGACAGGCGCTGCCCCACCTGCGCCGAGTACTCCAGCGGCGAGCGCAGCTTGGCCCAGCCCTCCGACCACGCAAAGGCCACCGCGGTGTTCTGCATCGCCTTGCCGAACAGCTGTCGTGCGAAGCCGTTCTCCTCCAGCCCGCTCAGGTTGCCGTCGGCGATCTTCTGGATGTCACGTTCGCAGTCGGCGATCTCCGCGGCGAGATGCACGGCCACGCGGTCGCCGGCCTCCGGGTCGGTGCCCGGCGCAGGCGCCTGCGCCTGGTGCGCATCCAGCCGTGCCTGGAGTTCCTGGCGATGGCTGTCGACCATCGCGCTCACGCGGCCGGCGATCAGCATTTCGGGTTCGACGACCAGGCCCTGCAACTTCTTCGGGTCGATGCCGGTGGAGCGGATCGGCTGGCCCGCGTTCCAGTCGGCCTGCCCTTCGGCGTTGAAGAGGTCGCCGTACAGGATGCTCAGCCGCAGTTCATCGGCCTGCGCCGTGCGCTCGTCCTGCCCGGCCCCCAGGTGCTGGCCGAGCAGCGCGCCGAGCGCGATCGCGACCGACACGCCGGTGATGGCCGCGGCCGGCACATGCCTGGCCTGCATCGCAGGCGCCAGGATGCCGCTCAGGCCGCGCAAGGTGCGCCAGAACACCTGCGAGTTCGTCGAGTTCTTCTGGCGCTTCTGCATGCCTTCGAGGCGCAGTCCGTCCATCACGAGCCCGGCCGCTTGCACGGCGCGAGCGGTCTGGTCGTTCTGGATCTTTTCCAGGCCCTGGTGTTCGTCGGGGGTCAACGCGCGCAGGAAGTTCCGCAGCTGTTCTTCAGTGGGGGCCGAGTTCGCGGGCAACGCGTGCTCCGGGTGTTTCGCGGCGAGGTCCTTCAGCATGTCGCCCATCGCGGCGGCATCCTTCTGCGCCAGGTCCTTCAGCTGCACGAGGTCGGCCTCGATCTGCTGCAGGGTCGTGCCGGCCTTGAGGTTGCCGGGCATCTTGCCCATCGGCCCGCCCTTCTGCCGCATCACGGTGATGGCCGAGACGATCGGTGTCTGCAGGCCGGCCGTCACGAAGGGCTGTGCCGCCAGCGCCGCGACGCTGCCACCCAGCACCTTGGTCGGCGTGCTCTCCAGTGCCGCGAACGGGATCGCGCCGTACAGCACCGCCTGGAACAGCGAGCCGCTGCTGGGGATGCAGCGCCCGCCCTGGGTGGCCATGTCGTCCATCGCCTGGATCTTCGCGTCGGAGAGTTGCAGCACGTCCTTCCGGAAGTCGCGCAGCACTGCGGGCGAGAGCAACTGCGCCAGCTGGTCGTGCGAGGGCGTGGCGCTGCCGTCGGGCTGCGACGCGAGCGGGTTGTGGCGCACCTCGTTGACGAGTTTCGCGGCGGCGCTCAGCTGCGCTTCGCCCGGCGTGAGTGCGCGTTGCGCCGCGAGCTTGCGTTCGAAATCGGACAGGTTGCGCGCGAGATGCACTTCTGGCGGCTGCGGCTGGTCGACTGAAGCCCCGAGCGTGCCCGACGCGCCCAGGTTGCCCTCCTGGCGCGGACGCGTGCCCGCATGGGCGCGCGGCGGGCGCGTGATCGACGGCCGGTCGCCGTCGAGTGACCGCGTGGACGGGCGGGTCCTCGCGTCGGGCTGATCAGGTTGATCGGGCTGGGTTCTGACCGAGGGCGCGCGGCTGGACGTGGCGGTCAGCTTCGGGAGGGTCGGCATCGACATGGTGGGGAACGGGTGAGTGATCGAATGGACGCACTGTCTTCGGGCGTCGCTGTCACATGTCCGGGCGTGCCGAAGCGCCCGTCGCGAATGCGAAGCGGCCTGCGCCGTCGACGGGCCGATCCAGGCGTTTGTCATCCCACCGTCACGCGCCACGCCACGGGCCGTTTCCGTTTCACGAAGATGACGGTCCATGGACGATCGACTGAATCAGTCGGTGCCGCGCGGCACGACACTGTGCAGTCATGTGCGCCGCATACGGTGGGGTCCCCTTCAGGAGACCACCCCATGACAGCCCTGCATCGACGCGACATCCTCAAGCTCATCAGCGCAGGCGGCCTCGGGGGTGCGTTGCCGGGCAGCATCGCGAACGCACTGGCCGTGCCGGCCCATCACCGCACCGGCACGATCGAAGACGTCGAGCACATCGTCGTCCTGATGCAGGAGAACCGCTCGTTCGACCACCTGTTCGGCACGCTGCGCGGCGTGCGCGGGTTCGCCGACCCGCGGGCCGTGACGCTGCCGTCGGGCCGGCCCGTGTGGTACCAGCCCACCGCGACCGGCACGCTGCTGCCGTTCCGCCCGCCGGTGGCCGATGTCGGGCAGACCTTCCTGCCCGATCCGCCGCACGGCTGGAACGACACGCATGCCGCATGGAACGGCGGCCGCTGCGACCAGTGGGTGCCGAACAAGGGTGCGGTGACGATGACCTACCACACGCGCCGCGACATCCCGTTCCACTACGCGCTGGCCGATGCGTTCACCGTCTGCGATGCCTACCACTGCTCGGTGCTCGGCCCGACCGATCCGAACCGCTATCACCTGTGGAGCGGCTGGCTCGGCAACGACGGCCGGCAAGGCGGGCCGGTCATCACCAATGCGGAAGCCGGCTACGACTGGACCACGTTCCCGGAGCGGCTGACGCAGGCCGGCATCGGCTGGAAGGTCTACCAGGACG
>NZ_JBFUGN010000362.1:0-5613 GCF_056402895.1 Rhizobacter sp. P3_B12
CCGAAGTGCTGCTCGCCGGGCCGGCGGGGGCCCGCGACGGGCTGGCGGCGGCGGTCGACCGCGTGCTGGTCGACACGCTCGTCTATGTCAACACGCCGGAGGTCGTCCATGTCGAGCGGGTCGACGCCAGCATTGCCCGCCTGCGCGAGCTTGCCAGGTCGCTGCCGGCCGAAGCGGCCCAGCGCGTGGCGGGCTTCTCGGCCCATGCCGAGACCGTGCTGCGCCAGCAGCAGGTGGGGGACAAGATCCTGAAGCAGCTCGCCGTGCTGCCGACCGCGCGCGCACTCGACGAGCTGGCCGACATGCATGCCCTGGAGCACGAGAAGCTGCTGGTCTCGCAGCAGACCTGGCGCTGGGTGCTGGTGGCGTACTCGGCRGTGCTGCTGGTCGCGCTGGGCTGGCTCGCGTGGCGGCTGATCGCCAGCTACCGGATGCTCGCCCGCGTGAACCAGGCGCTGACGCGCAGCCATGCCGAGCTGAAGGAATCGCAGGTGCACCTGGTGCAATCCGAGAAGATGTCCGCCCTCGGGCAGATGGTGGCGGGCATCGCGCACGAGATCAACACGCCGCTCGCCTACGTGAAGGGCACGTTCGAGGTGCTGCGCGAGCAGGTCGCGCCGGTGGCCCAGCTCGCGGCCAACAGCGTGCAGTTCGCGCAGATGCTGCACCTGCCGAACGAGCAGCGCGACCGCGCCCGGCTGCAGACGCTGGCCCACGAGTTCGACAAGTCCACGAAGGAGGTCGCCGGCAGCCACGTGATGGACGAGATGGGCCAGCTGCTGGCCGACGGCATCCACGGCATCGAGCAGATCTCCGAGATCGTCACCAACCTGAAGAACTTCAGCCGGCTCGACCGCGCGAAGGTCAGCGAGTTCGCGGTGCATGAAGGCCTGGAGAGCACGCTGCTGCTGGCGCGCAACCTGCTGAAGAACACCGTCGAGATCCGCCGCGAGCTGGCCTTCGACCTGCCGAAGATCCAGTGTTCGCCGTCGCAGATCAACCAGGTGTTCCTGAACATCATCACGAACGCGGTGCACGCGATGCCCGTGGATCGCCCGGAACCCGGCGTGATCACGCTGCGCACCGCGCGCGAGGGCGACGACATGGTGCGCATCGAGATCCAGGACAACGGCAGCGGCATCCCGGCGAACGTGCTGCCGAAGATCTTCGACCCGTTCTACACGACCAAGCCGATCGGCAAGGGCACCGGCATGGGCCTGTCGATCTCGTTCAAGATCGTCCAGGAGCACGGCGGCAAGATCCTCGTCGACACCGAGCCCGGTGTCGGCACCGTGTTCTCGATCCTGCTGCCGCTGCGCCCGCGTGAACCCGGCAAGTCCGGCGAACCGCTGCCGCTGGCGGCCTGACCCCACCCATCCCACCCGACGGAGCCCGCCACGTGACAGCCCCGCAGAAAGCCCGCATCCTGTTCGTCGACGACGAGGAACGCATCATCAACCTGCTGCGGGTGATGTTCCGCAGCACCTACGAGGTCTTCACGGCATCGGGCGGCGCGCAGGCGCTGGAGATCCTGAATCGTGAACGCATCGACGTGATCGTCAGCGACCAGCGCATGCCCGGCATGACGGGCGTGCAGCTGCTCGCCAAGGTGGGCCAGGCGTGGCCGGGCACGGTGCGCGTGCTGTTGACCGGCTATGCCGACCAGTCGGCCATCCTCGGCTCGGTCAACGAGGGCCAGATCTTTCGCTATGTCGCCAAGCCCTGGGACCAGGACGCGTTCCGCGTGACCCTCGCCGAGGCGGCCGAGATCGGCCAGATGCAGTCGCGGCCGGCCCCGATCGTCACGCCGCCGGGCTCGGCGGCGCGCGCCGCGTCGCGGCCCGTTGCGGGCGTGCTGCTGCTCGACGACAACGAAGCCGACGGCGCGCTGATCCGCGAGGCGCTGGGCACCCAGTTCGCGGTGCACTGTGCCGACACCGTCGCTGGCGCGCTGCAATTGCTGGCGCGCCACCACATCGGCGTGATGGTGTGCGAATCGCGCGTCGGCGGCACCGACACCGGCCAGCTGCTGCATACGCTGAAGACCCACTTCCCGGCGCTGATCACCGTGATGCTGACGCACCACACCGATGCGGACGAGGTCGTGCGCCTGATCAACCAGGCCCGCATCTTCCGCTTTGCCAGCAAGCCGATCCGGCCGGCGGCGCTGAGCCTGGCGGTGACGGCGGCGATGAAGGAGCACCATCGCTGCCTGGACGACGCACGCCATGTCGCACTGCACCGCACGATGCGCCTGCCCGGGCTCGACACGCCGATGGCCAGCGGCATCCTGCAGGGGCTGAAGGCGATCACCGCGCGCTGGCGGCTGTTCTCGGCCTGAGGCGCCGGGAGCCGATACCATCACGGCCACGATGGATGACATTCCCGACTGGCTGCACCACCTGAACACCCTGGCCGACCAGCCCCCGCTGCTGCTGCGCGAGCGGCTGTGGCTGCAGGCCACCGATGCGGTGATCGGCTCGATCGAGCCGCTGCTCGCCCGCCACATGGTCGAAGCCGACCTGCCGATGCGCCCGCGCGCCGGCGGCTGGCAGGTCGAAGGCCCGCCCGACGCGGCGCTGGCAGTGATTGCCCACTGGCTGCACGAGCATCAGCTGGCCGGTGCCTGGCGCAACGAGCTGCTGGTGGTGGCGAACGAACACGGCGAGCGGCAGGCGCTGATCGAGCGCGCCGCGGTGCGCCCGCTGGGCATTGCCACCGTCGCGGTGCACCTGGTGGGCCACACCGGCGATGGCCGCGTCTGGGTGCAGCAGCGCGCGTTCGACAAGGCGACCGACCCCGGCCAGTGGGACACGCTGTCGGGCGGGATGCTGTCGGCGAGCGAGACCGTCGCGTCCGCCCTGCACCGCGAGACCTGGGAGGAAGCCGGGCTGGAGGTGGCGACGATGCGCAACGTGCGCGCGCTCGGCCACCAGCTGGTGCGCCGCCCGGTCGACGTGCACGGCTACATGGTCGAGCGCATCGAGATGTTCGAGGGCGAGCTGCTGCCGGACCTGGACCCCGACAACCAGGACGGCGAGGTCGAGGGGTTCGACTGCGTGCCGGCCGAGCAGCTGCTGGAGAGCGTGAAGGCCGGCGTGTTCACGCTCGAGGCCGCCCTGGTGCATGCGCACTGGCTGCGCCGGCACCAGTATTTCTAGGATTCGTCCGAAGACAGCGCTGACAGCTGCGAATGCCGGATGCGCGTCTGCGACAGCGCGCCGGCCGATTCGAGGATCGGGTAGGCGATCGAGCAGATGTGCGAGTTGATGCGCTTCAGGTCGCTGATCAGGTCGATGTGCAGCGAACTGGTCTCGATGCTCTGCGCCGTGTTCTCCTGCAGCCGCGCGATGTGGCTGGCGGCGTATTCATGCTCCAGGTCGCGGAAACGCGCCTTCTCTTCGAGCAGCCGCTTCGCGTCGCGCACGTGGCCGTCGAGGAAGACGCTCATGCCCAGCCGCAGGTTGGCCATCAGCCGCTCGTGCAGGTGCACGATCTCGGCCATGCCGGCGTCGGAGAAGCTGCGGTTCTTGCGCACCTTCTTGTCCTCGATGTCCTGCAGCACGCGCTCGATGATGTCGCCGATCTGCTCCATGTTGATCGTGAACGAGACGATGTCGGTCCAGCGCCGGCTCTCGCGCTCGGACAGCGCCGCCCGCGAGATCTGCGTCAGGTAGAACTTGATCGCCGAGTACAGCTCGTCGACCACGTCGTCCATCTTGCGCAGCTGCTCGGCGAGCGCCAGGTCGTTGTAGCGGATCACCGGCAGGATGCCGCGCAGCATCGTCTCGACCACGTCGGCCTGGTGCAGCGCCTCGCGCGCCGCGCAGGCGATCGCCACCGACGGCGAGCTCAGCGCCAGCGGGTCGAGGTGGCGCGGCCGGTCGGTGCCGAGCGCGCGCGGCTGCGGCAGGTAGCGATCGAGCAGGCGCCCGACCAGCGGCGTGAACGGGATGAAGAGCACCGAGCGCGCGACGTTGAACGCGAGGTGGAAGACCACCACCTGCTGCAGCACGGTGGGCACGTAGTCCTGCAGCAGGATGTGGGCCTGCGGCAGCAGCGGCACCATCGCGAGGCAGCCGGCCAGCTTGAACAGGAAGTTGCCGAACGGCATGCGGCGCGACTGCACCGAGCCGCGCGCGGTGGCCAGCAGCGGCAGCGCGCCGGTGCCGAGGTTGGCGCCCAGCACCAGCCCGAGCGCCACCGGTGTCGGCAGCAAGCCGGCGTTGGCGAGCATCGCGACCAGCAGCACGGTGGCGAGGCTGGAGTACGAGACGACGGCCAGCAGCGCGCCGATGGTGATCTCGAGCATCACGTCGTTGGGCAGGCTGACCAGCATCGCGCGCACCGCGGGCGAGCGCGTCAGCGGCTCGGTGGCGGCGACGATCAACTGCAGCGCGAGCGTGATCAGCCCGAGCCCGATCACGACGCGGCCGACCCGGCCGATGCTGCGATCTTCCTGCGAGAGAAACATCACGACGCCGGCGAAGATCAGCAGCGGCGAGATCCACGACAGGTCGAACGACAGCAGCACCGACATCAGCGCGGTGCCGATGTCGGCGCCCAGCATCACGGCCAGCGCGGCGCCGGTGTCCATCAGGCCCTTGCCGACGAACGAGGTGACGATCAGGCTGGTGGCGGTGCTCGACTGCACCAGCGCGGTGACGCCGATGCCGGCCAGCAGCGCGCCGAGGCGGTTGCGCACGCTGCGAGAAATCACGGCCCGCAGGTTCTCGCCGAACACCCGCAGCATGCCGACCCGCACGATGTGCGTGCCCCAGACGAGCAGAGAGATGGCGGCGAGCAGGTTCAGCAGGTGTTGCATGTTCTGCAGTTGTAACCCAGATTCGGGCCTGTCTTTGCGATCATCCAGGCATCCAACTGCGGGGGAAGGCTCATGGGGCGGAACATGTGGCGCTGGCGCACGGCGCTCGTCGGTGCGTGGATGGCCTGCGCCGCGGTGGCGGCGTCGGGGGCCAGCCTGCGGGTGGCCAGCGGTTTCGATCCGCAGACGATGGACCCGCATGCGCTCGCGCTGCTGTACCACTCGCGGGTCATCACGCAGGTGTACGAGTCGCTGGTCGGGCGCGACGAGCAGTTCCGGCTCGAGCCGGCGCTCGCGCTGTCATGGCAGGCGCTGAACGACCGCACCTGGCGCTTCCGGCTGCGGCCCGGCGTGGTCTTCCACGACGGCACGCCGATGAGCGCCGACGACGTGATCTTCTCGATCGACCGGGCGCGCCAGCCGCCGTCGCAGCGCGCCTTCCAGCTTGGGGCCGTGGCCGAGGTCCGCAAGGTCGACGCGCTGGCGGTCGATTTCGTGTTGAGTTCGCCCGACGCGGTGTTTCCCGAGAAGCTGCCGTTCATCGGCATCATGAGCAAGGCCTGGGCCAGCAGGCACGGCATCGAGCGCGCGCAGGACTTCAACGGCAAGCAGGAGACCTTCGCGGTGCGCAATGCCAACGGCACCGGGCCGTTCCGGCTCGATCGCTACGAGCCGGACGTGCGCGTGGTGCTGAAGGCGAACGGGGAGTGGTGGGGCCGCGGCGACAAGCGCAACGGCAACCTCGACGAGGTGACGTTCCTGCCGATCCGCCAGGAGGCGACGCGGCT
>NZ_JBFUGN010000363.1:0-5598 GCF_056402895.1 Rhizobacter sp. P3_B12
TCACGAAGGCCGGCGGCGGCGGGCTGCCCGCCGACAGCGTCAGCACCTCGTAGCCGGTCTCGGTGACGAGCACGGTGTGCTCCCACTGGGCCGACAGCGAGCGGTCTTTCGTGACGATGGTCCAGCCGTCGCCGGCCTCGCGGATGTCGCGCCGGCCGGCATTGATCATCGGCTCGATCGTGAACACCATGCCGGGCACCAGCTCCTCGAGCGTGCCCGGGCGGCCGTAGTGCAGCACCTGCGGCTCTTCATGGAACTTGCGGCCGATGCCGTGCCCGCAGAACTCGCGCACGATCGAGAAGCCGGCGTTCTCGGCGAAGGTCTGGATCGAGTGGCCGATGTCGCCCAGGTGGATGCCCGGCTTCACCTTGACGATGCCCTTCCACATGGCGTCGTAGGTCATCTGGCACAGCCGGTTCGCGGCGATCGAGCCGTGGCCGACGACGAACATCCGGCTGGTGTCGCCGTGCCAGCCGTCCTTGATGACGGTCACGTCGATGTTGACGATGTCGCCCGCCTTCAGCGGCCGGTCGTTCGGGATGCCGTGGCAGACCTGGTGGTTGATCGAGGTGCAGATCGATTTGGGGTAGGGCGTGTAGCCCGGCGGCGCGTAGTTCAGCGGGGCCGGAATGCCTTGCTGGACGTCCACGATGTGGTCGTGCGCCAGCTTGTCGAGCTGCTCGGTGGTGATGCCCGGCTTCACGTGCGGCGTGAGCATGTCCAGCACTTCGGAGGCCAGCCGGCCGGCGATCCGCATGCCTGCGACATCCTCGGCGGTTTTGATCGTGATCGTCATGGGGCGGAATTATTGCACCGACCCCCGTAAAATCCCGGGTTTCCACCGGCAGTCCCTGAACACGACCCGGTCTCCAGAACCCGAAGCTGGCCCCCAACGTGACGTCCACACCCAAGCATCTGCTGCACTTCGAGGGCGGCAACGCCTTGTCCGCCTTCCGCGCCCAGGCCCTGCTGCCGCGGCTGCAGGCGATCAGCCCGCGCATCACCGCCGTGCACGCCCGGCACGTCCACTGGGTGTGGAGCGACCAGCCGCTGCCGCGCGACGCCCACGACAAGCTCGCTGCGCTGCTGACCTATGGCGATGCTTATGTGGGTCCCTCCGGGCYTGCCGACGGCGCGCTCGTGCTGGTGGCGCCGCGCCTGGGCACCGTCTCGCCGTGGGCCAGCAAGGCCACCGACATCGCCCACAACTGCGGCCTCGCGATCCGCCGCGTCGAACGCGTGACGGAATACCGCCTGGTGCTCAAGACCGGCCTGGCCGGCCTGCTGGGCGCCGCCAAGCCGCTCGAGGCCGGCGAGTTGCAGCAGGCGGCCGCGCTGCTGCACGACCGCATGACCGAGAGCGTGCTGCTGCAGCGGGCTGACGCCGCCCACCTGTTCGACGAGCAGGCCGGCCGTGCGATGGAGCATGTCGACGTGCTCGGCCAGGGCCGCTCGGCACTGGAGGTCGCCAACAAGAACTTCGGCCTGGCCTTGAGCGACGACGAGATCGACTACCTGGTCGCCGCCTTCACCGGCCTGAAGCGCAACCCGACCGACGTCGAGCTGATGATGTTCGCGCAGGCCAACAGCGAGCACTGCCGGCACAAGATCTTCAACGCCCGCTTCACGATCGACGGCATCGAGCAGGAGCGCTCGATGTTCGCGATGATCCGCAACACCCACCAGCTCGCGCCGCAGCACACGGTGGTGGCCTACAGCGACAACGCGTCGGTGATGGAAGGCGGCCCCACGGAACGCTGGCTGCCGCAGGGCTACACCAACGCGCCGCTGTACGGCCCGCGCGAGGAAACGGTGCACGTGCTGATGAAGGTCGAGACGCACAACCACCCGACGGCGATCTCGCCGTTCCCGGGTGCGTCGACCGGCGCCGGCGGCGAGATCCGCGACGAGGGCGCGACCGGCCGCGGCTCCAAGCCGAAGGCGGGGCTCACTGGCTTCAGCGTCTCGAACCTGCACCTGCCCGGCACCAGCGAGCCCTGGGAGCAGTCGCCCTACGGCAAGCCCGAGCACATCGCGAGCCCGCTGCAGATCATGGTCGACGGCCCGCTTGGCGGTGCCGCGTTCAACAACGAGTTCGGCCGGCCCAACCTGGCCGGCTACTTCCGCGTCTACGAGCAGACGGTCGGCGGCCAGCGCCGCGGCTACCACAAGCCGATCATGATCGCCGGCGGCCTGGGCAGCATCTCCGACAGCCAGACGCACAAGCTGCAGTTCCCGGCCGGCACGCTGCTGATCCAGCTGGGCGGCCCCGGCATGCGCATCGGCATGGGCGGCGGCGCGGCCAGCTCGATGGCGGCCGGCGCCAACGCGGCCGAGCTCGATTTCGATTCGGTGCAGCGCGGCAACCCCGAGATCGAGCGCCGCGCGCAGGAGGTCATCAACCACTGCTGGGCGCTGGGTGAATCGAACCCGATCCTCGCGATCCACGACGTGGGTGCCGGCGGCATCTCGAACGCCTTCCCCGAGCTGGTCGACGGTGCCGGCCTGGGCGCGCGCTTCGACCTGAGCCAGGTGCCGCTGGAGGAGAGCGGCCTCGCGCCGAAGGAGATCTGGTGCAACGAGAGCCAGGAGCGCTACGTGATGGCGGTCTCGCCCGAGGCGCTGCCGATCTTCCGCGCGATGTGCGAGCGCGAGCGCTGCCCGTTCGCGGTGGTCGGCGTGACGACCGCAGCGAAGCAGCTGGTGCTGGACAACCCCGGCAGCGATGACACGCCGATCGACATGCCGATGGAAGTGCTGCTCGGCAAGCCGCCGAAGATGCACCGCGACGTGAAGCGCGTCGAGCGCACGCTGCCGGCGCTGCAGCTGACCGACGTGTCGCTCGGCAAGGTGGCCTTCGACGTGCTGCGCCACCCGACCGTGGCCAGCAAGCGTTTCCTGATCACGATCGGCGACCGCACCGTCGGTGGCCTGAACCACCGCGACCCGATGGTCGGGCCGTGGCAGGTGCCGGTGGCCGATTGCGCGGTGACGCTGGCGGATTTCCGCGGCTTCCGCGGCGAGGCGATGAGCATGGGCGAGCGCACGCCGCTGGCCGCGCTCGATGCGCCGGCCTCCGGCCGCATGGCGGTCGCCGAGGCCATCACCAACCTGCTGGCCGCGCCGATCGAGCTCGAGCGCATCAAGCTCAGCTGCAACTGGATGGCCGCCTGCGGCGAGCCGGGCGAGGATGCGGCGCTGTACGACACCGTGCGGGCCGTGGGCATGGAGCTGTGCCCGGCGCTCGGCATCAGCGTGCCGGTCGGCAAGGACAGCCTGTCGATGCGCACGCGCTGGAGCGACGAGGGCGAGGGTCACACAACCGCGAAGCAGGTCACCGCACCGGTCTCGCTGATCGTCACCGCCTTCGCGACGCTGGCCGACGTGCGCGGCACGCTGACGCCGCAGCTGCAGCCCGGCGACACGACGCTGGTGCTGATCGACCTCGGCCAGGGCCGCAACCGCATGGCCGGCTCGATGCTGGCGCAGGTACTGAACCAGTTCGGTGACGAAGTGCCCGACCTCGATGACCCGGCGCTGCTGAAATCGCTGGTCGCCGCGATCAACCAGCTGCGCAGCCAGGGCCGCCTGCTGGCCTACCACGACCGCAGCGACGGCGGCCTCTGGGCGGCGGCCTGCGAGATGGCCTTCGCCGGCCACCTGGGGCTGAGCCTGAACGTCGACATGCTGGTCACCGAAGGCGATGGCATCGCCGACAGCCGCGCCGAGCACGGCGACTCGAAGAACYGGGCCGGGCAGGTCGGGGCGCGCCGCGCCGAGCTGACGCTGAAGGCCTTGTTCAACGAGGAGCTGGGCGCCGTGATCCAGGTGCGCACCGACGCTCGCAACGAGGTGATGCAGGTGCTGCGCGAGCACGGCCTCTCGAAGCACAGCCACGTGATCGGCAAGACCAACGAGCGCGGCATCGTCGAGATCTGGCGCGACGCGAAGGCGGTGTTCAGCGCACCGCTGCGCGAGCTGCACCAGGCCTGGGACGACGTCAGCTGGCGCATCGCGAAGCTGCGCGACAACCCGGCGTGCGCCGACGCCGAGCACGAGGCCGCCGGCCGCACCGAAGACACCGGACTGCACCTGCAGCTGGGCTTCGACCCCGCGGCGCCGATTGCGCCGTACGTCAACACCGCCCGCCCGAAGGTGGCGATCCTGCGCGAGCAGGGCGTCAACAGCCACCTCGAGATGAGCTACTCGATGGCGCAGGCCGGCTTCGACACCTTCGACGTGCACATGAGCGACCTGCAGACCGGCCGCGCGCGCTTCGACCAGTTCCAGGGCTTCGTCGCCTGTGGCGGCTTCAGCTACGGCGACACGCTGGGGGCCGGCGAAGGCTGGGCGCGCTCGGTGATGTTCAACCCGGTGCTGGCCGAGCAGTTCGCGGCCTTCTTCGGGCGCAGCGACACCTTTGCGCTCGGCGTGTGCAACGGCTGCCAGATGATGGCGGCGCTGTCGCCGATCATCCCCGGCGCGCAGGACTGGCCGAAGTTCACCCGCAACCGCAGCGAGCAGTTCGAGGCCCGCCTCGCGCAGGTCGAGGTGCTCGAGAGCCCGTCGATCTTCTTCAGCGGCATGGCCGGCAGCCGGCTGCCGATCGCGGTGGCGCACGGCGAAGGCTTTGCCGATTTCTCGCAGCGCGGCGACGCCGCCACCGTGAAGCGTGCGATGCGCTTCGTCGACCACACGGGCCGGCCGACCGAGGCCTACCCGGCGAACCCGAACGGCAGCCCCGACGGYCTGACGGCCGTGACCACCGGCGACGGCCGCTTCACGGTGCTGATGCCGCACCCGGAGCGGGTGTTCCGCAACGTGCTGATGAGCTGGACCTCGGGCGACATTTCCGCCCACAGCCCGTGGATGAAGATGTTCCACAACGCGCGCCGCTGGATCGGTTGAGCGGACCAGGGAGAACAACGATGCACAGCAAGCCAGTCCGCTACCTCGTGCTGATCGACGCCGCCGGCGCATCGATCGCGCGGCTGTTCGACGAGCAGCTGCACCAGCTCAACGAGATCGATGGCGGCTCCGAAGAGGTGGCGGTGATGGTGCGCGGCCTCACGCCGGCGCACTCGGCCAACGACGCTGCGTGGGCGCAGGCGCTGCGCGGCCACAGTGCCGCCGAGCGTGCTGCGGCCCGTGTCTACACCCTCGACGTCTGAGAACGATCCCATGCCCCATTGCATCCTCGAGTGCACGAAGTC
The DNA here is from genome assembly GCF_056402895.1 of Rhizobacter sp. P3_B12. NCBI lineage: Bacteria > Pseudomonadati > Pseudomonadota > Betaproteobacteria > Burkholderiales > Sphaerotilaceae > Rhizobacter > Rhizobacter sp. P3_B12. The sequence goes on from NZ_JBFUGN010000363.1 coordinate 5,214, forward strand.
GGTCGCGGCCCAGGTGCCGGTCGAGCGGATGATGCGTGCCGTGCACGACGCCGCACTCGCCAGCGAGCTGTTCACCGTCGGCGACGTGAAGATCCGCGTGCTGGTGCACGAGCACAGCCTGGTCGGCGGCATGAACGCCGATTTCGTCCATGTGTTCGCCTACGTGCTGACCGGGCGCAGCGAGGCCGACCGCAAGAAGCTCTCGGCCGCGATCGTGCGCGGGCTCGCGGCGCTGCTGCCGCAGGTGCAGGCCGTCTCGTGCGACGTGCGCGAGATGGAGCGCGCGACCTTCAGCAACCGGCGCAACGCCGGCCTGGACGCGTGACGGGCGTGACGAGCGAGTCGCCGCCCGCCAGCCGGACACCGCTGCCGTGCGTCACGATCG
>NZ_JBFUGN010000364.1:0-5587 GCF_056402895.1 Rhizobacter sp. P3_B12
GTGGCTGACCAGGCTCGCGAGCGCGAGGCCGCAGCCGATCTCGAGGATGCGCTCGTGCGGCACCATCGTGCGCACCGCCATGCGCGCGGCGAGCTGCAGGCCCGAGGGCCACAGCAGCCCGAACAGCGGCCAGGCCGCCGACGAGATGCCCTGCCGCAGGGCGAGGTCGTGGGGATCGGAGAACTGCTGGCGGTCCAGCAACGAGCGAATCTGCAGGTCGGCAACGCCGTCGATGGCGATGTGCTCGTGTTTGACCAGATATCCAGGCATCCGGCAGTGTAGGTGCCGGGCGCGGGTCGCGTTGGCCTTTCAGCGCGGCAGGTAGCCCTGCTGAAGAATGTCGCCTGTCCTGTCGTCGATCTCGATCAGCACGTTCATGCCGCGAGACTCGTGGTTGGACATGACCTGCCAGCGAGGTTTCCCGAACCACAGCGGCCGATACTTCCGAACGCTGACCGGGTCGAGAAACGGCCAGCCTCGCTCGGTCGCAAGCCGGCGAGCGACGGTCAGCGCTTCGTCGCTCGTCACAGGGCGGTCAGCCTTCCTTGCGCAGCGACGGGAACAGGATCACGTCGCGGATGCTCGGGCTGTCGGTGATCAGCATCATCAGCCGGTCGATGCCGATGCCGCAGCCGCCGGTCGGCGGCATGCCGTACTCGAGCGCGCGGATGAAGTCGGCGTCGTAGAACATCGCCTCCTCGTCGCCGGCATCCTTGTTGGCCGCCTGCGCATGGAAGCGCGCCGCCTGGTCCTCGGCGTCGTTCAGCTCCGAGAAGCCGTTCGCGTACTCGCGGCCGGTCATGAAGAGCTCGAAACGCTCGGTGATGCCGGGGTTCGCGTCCGATGCGCGCGCCAGCGGCGACACCTCGACCGGGTAGTCGATGATGAAGGTCGGGTGCCACAGCTTCTCTTCGACCACGGCCTCGAACAGCCCGAACTGCAACTCCGGCAGCTTCCAGTGCGCCGGCGCCTCTTCGCCCGCCGCCTTCAGCTTCGCGCGCAGCAGCTCGGCATCGCCGGCCTCGGCCTCGCTCAGCCCGGCGTGCACCACCAGCGAATCGCGCACCGACAGGCGCGTGAACGGCTTGTCCAGGTCGACCGGCTTGCCGGCGTAGCTGATGCTGGCCGAGCCGGTGGCCTGGCGCGCCGCATGGCGCAGCACCTGCTCGGTGAAGTCCATCACGTCGTGGTGGTTCCACCAGGCCGCGTAGAACTCCATCATCGTGAACTCGGGGTTGTGCCGCACCGAGATGCCTTCGTTGCGGAAGTTCCGGTTCACCTCGAACACCCGCTCGAAGCCGCCGACGATCAGCCGCTTCAGGTACAGCTCGGGCGCGATGCGCAGGAACATCTGCTGGTCGAGCGCGTTGTGGTGCGTGGTGAACGGCTTGGCGTTCGCGCCGCCCGGGATCGGGTGCAGCATCGGCGTCTCGACCTCCATGAAGCCGTGCTCGATCATGTAGTGCCGGATCGAGCCCAGCGCCTTGCTGCGGGCGACGAAGCGCGCACGCGCCTCCTCGTCGGTGATCAGGTCGACATAGCGCTGGCGGTACTTCTGCTCCTGGTCGGCCATGCCGTGGAACTTGTCCGGCAGCGGCCGCAGGCTCTTGGTGAGCAGCCGCAGCGTGGTCACGCGCACCGACAGCTCGCCGGTCTTGGTGCGGAACAGCGTGCCCTCGGCGCCGAGGATGTCGCCCAGGTCCCAGTGCTTGAACGCGGCATACACCTCGTCGCCCAGCGCGTCCTTCGTGACGAACAGCTGCAGGCGGCTGGTCGAGTCCTGCAAGGTCGCGAAGCTCGCCTTGCCCATCATCCGCTTGAGCATCATCCGCCCGCCGAGGCTCACGACGATGCCCTGCGGCTCCAGTTCCTCGTTCGGGATCTCGCCGTACTTGCGGACCAGGTCGAGCGCGTGGTGCTTCGGCTTGAAGTCGTTCGGGAACGCGACGCCGCCCTGCTGGCGGATCGCGGTCAGCTTCTCGCGGCGTTCGGCGATCAGCTTGTTTTCGTCTTCGGGCGGCTGGGGAGGAGATGTCTGGGTCATGGGGTGCTCGGGAAATGCGCCGCAATTTTAGGCGGGCCGCCCGGGATTCCCCGGCCGGGGCCGTCCGGGCCGAATAAAATCGCCCGTTTGCCTCGCGGGTGCCCCGCGTAGCGCCTGCCTTTCGAGAGCCTCCATGCCGACTCCCTCCATCATCCGTGACCGCAAGCTGCGCCTGGCGCTGGTGGGCTGCGGCCGCATCGCGCAGAACCACATCGCGGCGCTGAAGCAGCATGCCGACCGCGCCGAATGGGTCGCGGTCTGCGACAACCAGCCCGAACTGCTGGCCCGGGCCGTCGAGCTGACCGGCGCCCCGGGTTTCGCATCGCTCGATGCCTTGCTGGCCGGCAGCGATGCCGATCTCGTCGTGCTGGCCACGCCGAGCGGGCTGCACCCGCGCCAGGCGATCAAGGTGGCGCAAGCCGGCCGCCACGTGCTCAGCGAGAAGCCGATGGCCACCAAGTGGGACGAGGGCGTCGCGATGGTGCGGGCCTGCCGCGATGCCGGCGTCAAGCTGTTCGTCGTCAAGCAGAACCGGCTGAACGCGACGCTGCAGCTCGTCAAGCGCGCGGTCGACCAGGGCCGATTCGGCAAGCTGGCGATGGTGGCGGTCAACGTGTTCTGGACCCGCCCGCAGGCCTACTACGACGCGGCGCCGTGGCGCGGCCGCTGGGACATGGACGGCGGCGCCTTCATGAACCAGGCGAGCCACTATGTCGACATGGTCGACTGGCTGGTCGGCCCGGTCGACAACGTGCACGCCTACACCGCGACGCTGTCGCGCAACATCGAGGCCGAGGACACCGGCGTGATGAGCCTGCGGCTGCGCAACGGCGCGCTCGCCTCGATCAACGTGACGATGCTGACGCACAACAAGAACTTCGAGGGCAGCATCACGCTCCTCGGCGAGCGCGGCACGGTGCGCGTCGGCGGCGTCGCGGTCAACAAGATCGAGCACTGGGAGTTCGACACCCCGCACGAGGACGATGCCAAGGTGGCCGACGCGAGCTACGGCGTCACCTCGGTCTACGGCCCCGGCCACCCGCTGTACTACGACAACGTGATCAACACGCTGCGCGGCGAAGCGCATGCCGAGGTCGACGGCTACGAGGGCCTGCGCTCGCTCGAGGTGCTGATCGCCGGCTACCGCTCGGCACGCGACGGCGTGCGGGTCGGACTGCCGCTGGTGTTCTGATGATTCATTCTTCCGCCATCGTCGACGAGGGCGCCCGGCTCGGCACCGGCACCCGCGTCTGGCATTTCGCGCATGTGTGCGCTGGCGCCCGCATCGGCGACGGCTGCTCGCTCGGGCAGGGTGTCTACGTCGGCAACGACGTGAGCATCGGCCACAACGTGAAGATCCAGAACAACGTGTCGGTCTACGACGCGGTGACGCTCGAGGACGACGTGTTCTGCGGCCCGAGCATGGTCTTCACGAACGTCTACAACCCGCGCTCGGCGGTCACCCGCAAGAACGAGTACCGCCGCACGCTGGTGCGCCGCGGTGCGACGCTGGGCGCCAACTGCACGATCGTCTGCGGCCACACGGTCGGCCGCTACGCCTTCGTCGGTGCTGGTGCCGTGATCAACCGCGACGTGCCGGATTTCGCGCTGATGGTCGGCGTGCCGGCCCGCCAGGCCGGGTGGATGAGCCGGCACGGCGAGCGGCTCGAGCTGCCGCTCACCGGCGACGGCGAGGCCGCCTGCCCGGCGACCGGCGAGCGCTACGTGCTGCGCAATTCGGTGTGCCAACCTGCAGAGGAAGTGCAAGCATGAGTTCGAAGCTCGAATTCGTCGACCTGAAGACGCAGTACGCCGCGCTGAAGGAGCGCATCGCCGAGCGCATGCAGCGCGTGCTCGACCACGGCCAGTACATCATGGGCCCGGAGGTCAAGGAGCTCGAGGCGCAGCTCGCCGCGTACACCGGCGCGCGCCACTGCATCACGGTCGCGAGCGGCACCGAGGCGCTGCTGATCGCGCTGATGGCGCTCGACCTGAAGCCCGGCGACGAGGTCGTCACGACGCCCTTCACCTTCGCCGCCACCGCCGAGATGATCGTGCTGCTGGGCGGCGTGCCGGTGTTCGCCGACATCGAGCCCGACACCTGCAACATCGACGCCGCGCTGATCGAGGCGAGGATCACGCCGCGCACGCGGGCCATCATGCCGGTGAGCCTGTACGGCCAGGCCGCCGACATGGACGCGATCAATGCGATCGCGCAGCGCCATGGGCTGCCGGTGATCGAGGATGCGGCGCAGAGCTTCGGGGCCGATTACGCCGGCCTGGATGGCGAGACGCGCAAGAGCTGCAACCTGAGCACCTTCGGCTGCACCAGTTTCTTCCCGAGCAAGCCGCTCGGCTGCTACGGCGACGGCGGCGCGATCTTCACGAGCGACGACCGCCTCGCGCAGGCCTGCCGCGAGATCCGCGTACACGGCCAGAGCGCGCGCTACACGCACACCCGCGTGGGCGTCGGCGGGCGCATGGACACGCTGCAGTGCGCGATCGTGCTGGCCAAGCTGGAGCGCTTCGAGTGGGAAGTGCAGCAGCGCCTGGCGATCGGCGCGCGCTACAACGAGATGCTGGCCGGCAAGCTGCTGGTGGTCGCACAGCGCGCCGGCCGCAGCAGCGTGTTCGCGCAGTACACGGTGTTCGTCGAGGACCGCGCCGCGGTACAGGCGAAGTTGACGGCGCAAGGCATCCCGACCGCCGTGCACTACCCGCTGCCGATCAACCAGCAGCCGGCCTACCGCGCCTGGCAGGTGCCGGGCGGCACGCCGCATGCCGAACGCGCCGCCGCGCGCGTGATGAGCCTGCCGATGAGCGCCGACCTGACCCCCGCCGACCAGGAGCGGGTGGTGCACGCCTTGCTCGCATGACGACAGCGGGCGCGGCCGGCGCGGGCTCGACTCGGCATGTGCTGACGCTGCTGACGGGCACCGGCCTGGCGCAGCTGATCGCACTGGCCGCGAGCCCGCTGCTGTCGCGCCTGTTCGCGCCGGAAGACTTCGGCGTGTTCGCGCTGTTCCAGAGCGTGGTCGCGCTGCTGGCGATCCTCGCGACCGGCCGCTATGAGCTGGCCATCGTGTTGCCGGAGTCGGACGATGACGGTTGGCAGCTGCTGCTGCTGGCGTTGGCGATCACGCTGGGAGTGACCGGGCTGTCGTTGCTCGGTGTTGCGCTCGGTGGTGGATGGATCGCGCAAGCGTCCGGCCATGCGTCGCTCGCACCGTGGCTCTACCTGCTGCCGCTGAGCGTCGCGCTGACGGCTGTCGTCAACACGCTCGGCTGCTGGTCGAACCGGCGCCGCCAGTACACGCAACTGGCCGGCAACCGCGTCGTGCAGAGCGCGGGCGGCGTCGCGGCCACGGTCGGCCTGGGCGCAGCCGGCTGGGCTGCGCCGGGCTTGCTGCTGGGCGGTGCGCTCGGCCAGTCGATCGCGGCGGCGTTGCTCGGTTGGCAAGCGCGTGGCGATGCCCGGCCGGCGCAGGGCCTGCGCCTGCGGGCGCTCGCGGGCCAGTACCGGAACTTCCCGCGCATCAACCT
>NZ_JBFUGN010000365.1:0-5586 GCF_056402895.1 Rhizobacter sp. P3_B12
GTCACGCGCCTCGTAGGCGCCGACGAAGAAGTGCAGCCGCTCGGTCACCGAGCCCGGGCTCATGTAGGCCTCGAACACCGGGCGCACTTCGGCGATGCGGTAGCCGGTCTCCTCCTCGGTCTCGCGGCGGATGCAGGTGGCCGGATCATCGCGGTCGAGCAGGCCGGCACAGGCCTCGATCAGCATGCCGTCGGGCGTGCCGTTCACGTAGGCCGGAAAGCGGAACTGGCGCGTCAGCACCACCGTGCGGCGCTCGCGGTTGTAGAGCAGGATCGTCGCGCCATTGCCGCGGTCGTAGGTCTCGCGGCTCTGGCGCTGCCAGCTGCCGTCGCTGCGCTGGAAGTCGAAGCTCGTCTTCTTCAGCACATACCAGTCGTCGCTCAGCACCTTCACGTCGACGATGCGCACGCGGTCGTTCACGGCATTCACGTGGTGACTCCGGTTCAGGATGAAACGCGATCATTCGTGCATGTTCGTGCAGTGTCAAGCAATTTCGTGCAAACTCGCGGTCATGCTGACCGAACAACGCAAGCAACTGATCCTCGGCCGCCTGCAGCAGGACGGCCAGGTCGTGGCCGCCACGCTGAGCGAGGAACTGGGGCTGTCGGAAGACACGATCCGGCGCGACCTGCGCGCGCTCGCGGCCGAGGGCCTGCTGCAGCGGGTGCATGGCGGCGCGCTGCCGGCATCGGCTGCGGTGGGCGATTTCTCGGCGCGGCGCAGCGTGGAGCCGCAGGCCAAGGCGAGCATCGCGCGCGCCGCGGCCGCGATGGTGCAGCCCGGGCAGATCGTCTTCATCGACGGCGGCACCACCTGCCAGCAGCTGGCGCGGCAGCTGCCGGCCACGCTGCGCGCGACCGTCGTCACCCACAGCCCGACGATCGCGATCGAGCTGGTCGGGCACCCGTTGGTCGAGGTCGTGATGATCGGCGGCCGGCTGTTCAAGCACTCGGTGGTGTCGGTGGGCGCCGGCGCCCTGGAGGCGATCGGCCGCATCCGGGCGGATCTCTACTTCATGGGCGTCACCGGCATCTCCACCGGCGCGGGCCTGTCGACCGGCGACCTGGAAGAGTCGCACATCAAGCGCGCGCTGATGACCCAGTCGGCCGAGACCTGGGTGCCGGCCTCGGCCGAGAAGCTGCAGAGCGCGTCGGCGTACACCATCGCGCCGTGCAGCGCCGCCACCGGGCTGATCGTCGACGTCGACACGCCGAAGAAGGCGCTGGCCGGGTTCGAGAAGCTCGGGCTGGCGATCGTGCGGGCCTGAGCGCCCGCGGTCACTGCTGCTTCTTGTAGGCCTTGTCCATCGGCGGCCCGCGGTCGGTGTCGACCAGGCCGCGCGAGACATCGCGGTGCGCCTGCTCGATGCGCGGGCGCGGCGTCTCGTCCTTCTGGCTCGATTCGTCGCGTTCGTGCGGCAGCTGCGGCTCGGCGTCGCGGTCGCGCCGCACGGTGGTATCGCTCTTGCGGCCTGGGGGTTGCTGGGTGGTCATGGCGGATCCTTCGGGCAAACGACCGTTGCCTGAAGGGTCACTGTGGCGCGAAGCGCTCGCGCCGGCTGTCGGCCACCGGTACGGCCTGCTGTAGGACACCGCGATGCCCGGGATCGAGGCCCTTCCGCCGCAGCCGCGGGTGCCCCCGCTTGCCGCAGCCGGTGTGATCCACTAACCTCGATCGCCCCCTCACCGCTCAGCGCCTGTGGCGCGAAAGGAGAGCGCCATGTCAAGCCCATCGACTCCCGCGAACTCCGGGATCGCGGCCATCCGGTCGCTCGCGCTGGTCGGCCAGACGGCATCCGGCAAGACCAGCCTGACCGAGGCCTTGCTGTGCAAGGCGGGTGCGATCGGCGCGCCCGGCAGCCTGGAGCGCGGCACGACGGTCAGCGATTTCGACCCGATGGAGCGCCGCGTGCAGCATTCGCTGAACTCGACGCTGATGCATTTCCCGCATGGCGGCGCGCAGATCCACCTGATCGACACGCCGGGGATGCCCGATTGCGTCGGCCAGTCGATGACGGCACTGGAGGCGGTCGAGACCGCGGCGATCGTGATCAATGCGCAGGCCGGCATCGAGATGATGGCCTCGCGCATGATGGACTGGGCGGCGCACCGCGGGCTGTGCCGCATGATCATCGTCAACAAGATCGACGCGCAGGGGCTCGACCTGCCGGGCCTGGTCGCGAAGATCCAGGCCACCTTCGGCAAGGAGTGCCTGCCGCTGAACCTGCCCGCGGCCCAGGGCACCCAGGTGGTCGACTGCTTCTTCAATCCGTCCGGCGAGGCGGATTTTTCATCTGTGGAGACGGCACACCGCGCGCTGGTCGAGCAGGTCGTCGAGGTCGACCCCGGCTTCGTCGACCGCTACCTGAACGATGGCGATGTCGATCCGCGCGAGTTGCATGCGCCGCTCGAGCAGGCGCTGCGCGAGGGCCACCTGATCCCGATCTGCTTCGTCTCGGCGCGCAACGGCGCCGGCGTGGCCGAGCTGCTCGACGTGATCGACCAGCTGCTGCCGAACCCGACCGAGGGCAACCCGCCGCAGTTCTTCAAGGGCGAGGGTGCGCAGGCGAAGGAGCTGCATGCGCAGCCGGATGCGTCGCTGCACGTGATCGCGCACGTGTTCAAGGTCACCGTCGACCCGTATGTCGGCAAGATGGGGATCTTCCGCATCCACCAGGGCACGGTCACGCGCGACAGCCAGCTCTACATCGGCGACGGCCGCAAGCCGTTCAAGGTGGGCCACCTGTTCATGCTGCAGGGCAAGGACCATGTCGAGGTGCCGCGCGGCATCCCGGGCGACCTGTGCGCGGTCGCGAAGGTCGACGAAATGCACTTCGACGCGGTGCTGCACGATGCCGCGGAAGACGACCACCTGCACCTGAAGCCGCTCGAGTTCCCGGTGCCGGTGCACGGCCTCGCGATCGAGCCGAAGCGCCGCGGCGACGAGCAGCGCATGTGGGAGATCCTGCAGAAGCTGGTCGACGAGGATCCGTGCCTGAAGGTCGAGCATGCGGCGAGCACGAACGAGACGGTGGTCTACGGCCTGGGCGAGCTGCACCTGCGCACGCTGCTCGAGCGCATGAGCGAGACCTACAAGTGCGAGGTGTCGACGCGGCCGCCGCGCATCGCGTACCGCGAGACGGTGACCGTGCCGGCCGAAGGCCACCACCGCCACAAGAAGCAGAGCGGCGGTGCCGGCCAGTTCGGCGAGGTGTTCCTGCGCATCGAGCCGCTCGCGCGCGGCGCGGGCTTCGAGTTCGTCGACCAGGTGAAGGGCGGCACGATCCCCGGCCAGTTTCTCCCTGCGGTCGAGAAGGGCGTGCGCCAGGTGCTCGACAGCGGCGTGGTCGCCGGCTACCCGGTGAAGGACGTGCGCGTGATCGTCTACGACGGCAAGCACCACTCGGTCGATTCGAAGGAGGTCGCCTTCGTGACGGCCGGGCGCAAGGCCTTCATCGATGCGGTGATGAAGGCCCAGCCGATCGTGCTGGAGCCGGTGGTGAAGGTGGAGATCACCGCGCCGGAGTTCTCGATGGGCGACATCACCGGCGACCTGTCGGCCAAGCGCGGGCAGGTGAACGGCACGCGCACGATGCAGGCCGGCAGCATCACGGTGCACGGGCTGGTGCCGCTGTCGGAGCTGAACGGCTACCAGGCGCGGTTGAACGGCATGACCGGCGGGCAGGGGCGCTACACGCTGGAGCTGAGCCACTACGAGGCGGTGCCGCCGTCGGCGCAGACGCTGCTCACCAGCCAGTACAAGGCCCGCGACGACGACTGAAGGTCAGGTCGCTCGCGGCTTGACCTTGCTGGCGGCCAGCTTGGCCTGCGTGCGCGCCACCTCGACATCCTTGTCGTGCACCAGCGCGACGCCCATGCGGCGCTTCTTGAAGCTCTCCGGCTTGCCGAACAGGCGGATGTCGCTGTTGGGCACGCGCATCGCGTCGGCGACGCCGTCGAACACGATGCCCTTGGCCTCGACGCCGCCGTAGATCACCGCGCTCGCGCCCGGGCTCTTCAGCGCGGTGTCGACCGGCAGCCCGAGGATGGCGCGCGCATGCAGCTCGAACTCGTTCTGCCACTGCGTGATCATCGTCACCATGCCGGTGTCGTGCGGACGCGGGCTGACCTCGCTGAACCACACCATGTCGCCCTTCACGAACAGCTCGACGCCGAACAGCCCCTGGCCGCCCAGGTTGTCGGTGACGGCCTTCGCGATCTCGCGCGAGCGCGCCAGCGCGGCCGGCGTCATCGGGTGCGGCTGCCAGCTCTCGACATAGTCGCCGCTGACCTGCACATGGCCGATCGGGTCGCAGAAGTGCGTCTCGACCTGGCCGCCGGCGCCGAGCGCGCGCACGGTGAGCTGGGTGATCTCGTAGTCGAAGTCGATGAAGCCCTCGACGATCACGCGGCCGTGGCTGACGCGRCCGCCGGCCATCGCGTAGTCCCACGCGGTCTTCACGTCGGCCGGGCCGTCGATCTTGCTCTGGCCCTTGCCGGAGCTGCTCATCACCGGCTTCACGATGCAGGGGTAGCCAATTCCGTCACCGTTCTGGCCGTCGATCGCGGCCTGCAGCTCGGCCAGCGAATCGCAGAAGACGTACGGGCTGGTCGGCAGCGCGAGCGTCTCGGCGGCCAGGCGGCGGATGCCTTCGCGGTCCATCGTCAGGCGCGCGGCGCGGGCGGTCGGGATCACCCGCACGGTGCCGGCGGCCTCGAGCTCCTCGAGCATCGGCGTCGCGATCGCCTCGATCTCGGGCACCACCAGCAGCGGGCGCTCGGCCTCGATCAGCGCCTTCAGCTGCGCCGGGTCGCTCATCGTGATCGTGCGGGCATGGTGCGCGACCTGCTGGCCCGGCGCGTTCTCGTAGCGGTCGACCGCGATCGTCTCGACGCCCAGGCGCTGCAGCGCGATCAGCACCTCCTTGCCCAGTTCGCCGCTGCCGAGCAGCATCACCTTGGTGGCTTGGGGGGAAAGGGGGGTTCCGAGGGTCGTCATGGTGCAGCGCGGCCGGTGAAAGGGTTGTGGGCGGAAAGACCGTGATTTTGCCGACGACCCCAGCCGCATCTTCTGATGCACGAAGATTTATCATGCAGCACCATGCAATCCGGCTCCCGTGACGTGGCCCAGCTCCGCCTTGACAACGCGCTGGCCCTCTTCGATGAATTCGTCCACAACACCATCAAGCATCCGGATGCCGCCACGCTGAGGGGCCTCGAACGGCGTTTCGCCGAGCGCCTGCAGATCCAGCCGAGCTACTGGAGCCAGATCAAGAGCCGCTCGCGGCAGATCGGCGAACGGCTCGCGCGCCAGTTCGAGGTGCTGTGCCACAAGCCGAACGGCTGGATGGACCAGCCGCACGACGCGGCCGGTTCCTCGGCCGCTCCCGCTCCTGCCGCAGCCCTCGCTGACGACGCCCTGCGCAACGTGCCGCAGGACGACGACGAGCGCTTCATCGTCGGGCTGGTGCTCACCTACTACCGCCGCCATCCGCAGCGCGCCCGCACGCGGCTGCTGGACCTGCTCGGCGAGGTGCTGATGTCGGCGGCGGAACCCGCCAGGGCGCCTGTGGCCGCCCCGCCGACC
>NZ_JBFUGN010000366.1:0-5568 GCF_056402895.1 Rhizobacter sp. P3_B12
CTGCCAAGGCTGCCCCGGCACCCACGGCGGCACCCGTCGTGGCTGCCGCCCCGGTGGCGCCGGCCGAACCGCCGAAGCCCGCCCTGCGCGTGATCAAGGCCGCCGACGTCGTCGACGAAGAGAAGCAGCGCGCTGCCGACCTGGCCAAGCGCCGCAAGGCCGCCGAGGACGAAGCCGCCGCGATCCGCGCGATGATGAACGCGCCGAAGAAGGTGCTGACGGCCAAGAAGCCGGAAGAGCCGCCGAAGCCGGAAGCCGGCAAGGAAGGCATCAAGGGCACGATCCACAAGCCGGCCGCCGCGCCGGGCGCTGCGACCACCACGGCCGCCGCAAAGCCGGGCGACAAGCCGGGCGACAAGAAGTCGGTCAAGTCCGAGAAGCTGTCGTCGAGCTGGGCCGATGACGCCGCGAAGAAGCGCGCGCTGAAGACCCGCAACGATTCCGCGGCCCGTCCGGGCTGGCGTGCGCCGCGTGGCGGCCGCCGTGGCGATCGCAACGACGGGCAGGGCAGCGGCTTCGTCGCGCCGCCCGAGCAGCAGATCCAGGAAGTGCACGTGCCGGAGACCATCAGCGTCGCCGACCTCGCGCACAAGATGTCGGTGAAGGCGTCCGAGGTCATCAAGCAGCTGATGAAGCTGGGCCAGATGGTCACCATCAACCAGCAGCTGGACCAGGAAACGGCCATGATCCTCGTCGAGGAAATGGGCCACAAGGCGTTCGCCGCCAAGCTGGACGACCCGGAAGCCTTCCTCGAGGACACCCAGGCCGAGGCGGTGCACGAAGAACTGCCGCGCGCACCGGTGGTCACCGTCATGGGTCACGTCGACCATGGCAAGACCTCGCTGCTCGACTACATCCGCCGGGCCCGCGTTGCCGCGGGCGAAGCGGGTGGCATCACGCAGCACATCGGCGCGTATCACGTCGACACGCCGCGCGGCATGATCACCTTCCTCGACACCCCGGGTCACGCGGCCTTCACGGCGATGCGTGCCCGCGGTGCCAAGGCGACCGACATCGTCATCCTGGTGGTGGCGGCCGACGACGGCGTGATGCCGCAGACCAAGGAAGCCATCGCGCACGCCAAGGCGGCCGGGGTGCCGATCGTGGTCGCGATGAACAAGATGGACAAGCCCGAGGCCAACGTCGAGCGCCTGAAGTCCGAGCTGGTGGCCGAGCAGGTCGTGCCAGAAGACTTCGGTGGCGATTCGCCGTTCGTGCCGGTGTCGGCCAAGACCGGCATGGGCATCGACCAGTTGCTCGAGCAGGTGCTGCTGCAGGCCGAGGTGCTGGAACTGAAGGCACCGAAGGACGCTCCGGCCAAGGGCCTGGTGATCGAAGCCCAGCTCGACAAGGGCCGCGGCCCGGTCGCGACGGTGCTGGTGCAGTCGGGCACGCTGAAGCGCGGCGACGTGGTGCTGGCCGGTTCGAGCTACGGCCGCGTGCGCGCCATGCTGGACGAGAACGGCAAGCCGACGACCGAAGCCGGGCCGTCGCTGCCGGTCGAGATCCAGGGCCTGACCGAAGTGCCGCAGGCCGGCGACGAGTTCATGGTGCTGGCCGACGAACGCCGGGCGCGCGAGATCGCGACCTTCCGTTCGGGCAAGTACCGCGACGTCAAGCTGGCCAAGCAGCAGGCCGCCAAGCTCGAGAACATGTTCGAGAACATGGGCCAGGGCGAAGCGCAGACGCTGGCGCTGATCATCAAGGCCGACGTGCAGGGTTCGCAGGAAGCGCTGGCCCAGTCGCTGCTCAAGCTGAGCACGGCCGAGGTCAAGGTGCAGATCGTGCACGCGGCGGTGGGCGGCATCAGCGAGAGCGACATCAACCTCGCGATCGCGTCGAAGGCCGTCATCATCGGCTTCAACGTGCGTGCCGATGCCGGTGCGCGCAAGCTGGCCGAAGGCAACGGTGTCGACCTGCGCTACTACAACATCATCTACGACGCGGTCGACGACGTGAAGAAGGCGATGACCGGCATGCTGGCGCCGGAGCAGCGCGAAGAGGTGATCGGTACCGCCGAGATCCGCACGGTGTTCGTCGCTTCCAAGATCGGCACGGTGGCCGGTTCGATGGTCACCTCGGGCGTGGTGCGCCGCAACGCGCGCTTCCGCCTGCTGCGCGAGAACGTGGTGGTCTACACCGGCGAAGTCGAGTCGGTGCGYCGCCTGAAGGACGACGTGCGCGAAGTCAAGGAAGGCTTCGAGTGCGGTATCAAGCTGAAGAACTACAACGACATCGCCGAGGGCGACCAGCTGGAGTTCTTCGAGGTGAAGGAAGTGGCACGAACGCTGTAAAGCGGAGTGGGTCTCTCCCCCAAACCCCGCCCTCCGAAAGACGGCGGGGTTTGTGTTTGAAGGAGCCCCGTCCGAGCCAGCAGGAGCCTTGAACATGCGACACAAACGAGCCATCCCGAACCGCGGTTTCCGCATCGCCGACCAGATCCAGCGCGACCTGGCCGAGCTGATCCGCGACCTGAAGGATCCGCGCATCGGCATGGTGACGCTGCAGGCGGTGGAGGTCACGCCCGACTATGCGCACGCGAAGGTGTTCTTCTCGCTGCTGGTGGGCGATGTGAAGGAATGCGAGGAGGCCTTGAACGAGGCCGCCGGCTTCCTGCGCAACGGCCTCTTCAAGCGCCTGCAGATCCACACCGTGCCGACGCTGCATTTCCACTTCGACCGCACCACCGAGCGGGCGGCCGAATTGAGCGCGCTGATCCAGCAGGCCAATTCGACGCAGGCCAAGGAAGACTGACCGGTGCAAGCCAATCGCCCGCGCATCCCGCGGCGCGCCGTCCATGGCGTGCTGTTGCTCGACAAGCCGCTCGGCCTGTCGAGCTACGACGCCTTGCAGAAAGCCAAGCGCCTGTACCGTGCCGAGAAGGCCGGCCACACCGGCACGCTGGATCCGCTGGCGACCGGGCTGCTGCCGCTGTGCTTCGGCGCGGCCACCAAGTTCTCGCAGGTCAGCCTGGACGCCGACAAGACCTACCGCGCCACGCTGCAGCTGGGCACCACGACCACCACGGCCGATGCCGAGGGCGAGGTGCTGCAGCAGCGCGAGGTGAACGTGACGCGCGCGCAGCTGCAGGCGGTGATCGAGCGCTTCACCGGCCCGATCCGCCAGGTGCCGCCGATGCACTCGGCGCTGAAGCGCGACGGCAAGGCCTTGTACGAATACGCGCGTGCCGGCATCGAGGTAGAACGCGAAGCGCGCGCGGTGACGATTCATCGCATTGCCATCGTGGAAGATGACACTGCCGGGGCCGACGACCGCTGGACCCTGGACGTGCGCTGCTCGAAGGGCACCTACATCCGCACGCTGGCCGAAGACATCGGCGAGGCGCTCGGCTGCGGTGCCCACCTGGCCGCGCTGCGCCGCACCGAGACCGGCGGGCTGACGCTCGGCCAGGCGCTCACGCTGGAGCAGCTGGCCGGCATGGACGAAGCGCAGCGCGAAGCCGCCTTGCTCGACGCCGATGCGCTGCTGGCCGACTGGCCGGTGGTGCGCCTCGGCGACGAAGATGCCGGACGTTTCCTGAGCGGCCTGCGCCGCCGCCTGCCGCTGGCAGATGCGGAGCAGGTCCGCGTGTACGGCCCCGACCCCCGTGCGTTCCTCGGCAGCGGCCGGGTCGACGCCGGAGAACTGATTTCGACGAGGCTCTTGAGCCCGGTGGAGGTGCAAGGCCTCCTGAAGACACCTTGAACGCAGAGAGCACGTCATGACCCGACAGATCCGCAACATCGCCATCATCGCCCACGTGGACCATGGCAAGACCACGCTGGTGGACCAGCTGCTTCGCCAGAGCGGCACCTTCCGCCAGAACGAGAAGGTCACCGAACGGGTGATGGACAGCAACGACCTCGAAAAGGAACGCGGCATCACCATCCTCGCGAAGAACTGCGCGGTGGAATGGAAGGGCACGCACGTCAACATCGTCGACACCCCGGGGCACGCGGACTTCGGCGGCGAGGTGGAGCGCGTGCTGTCGATGGTCGACAGCGTGCTGCTGCTGGTCGATGCGGTCGAAGGCCCGATGCCGCAGACCCGCTTCGTGACCAAGAAGGCGCTGGCGCTCGGCCTGAAGCCGATCGTCGTCGTGAACAAGGTCGACCGCCCCGGTTCGCGCATCGACTACGTGATCAACGCGACCTTCGAGCTGTTCGACAAGCTCGGCGCGACCGAAGAGCAGCTCGACTTCCCGGTGATCTACGCCTCGGGCCTGAACGGCTGGGCCACGCTCACCGCCGGCGAGATCGGCACCGACCTGGCGCCGCTGTTCGACGCCGTGCTGCAACACGTGCCGGCGCACGAAGGCGACCCGGCCGGCCCGCTGCAGCTGCAGATCTGCTCGCTCGACTACTCTACCTACGTCGGCCGCATCGGCATCGGCCGGGTCAACCAGGGCACGCTGAAGCCGATGCAGAACGTGGCCGTGTTCAGCGGCCCGGACAGCACGCCGTTCAACGCCCGCGTCAACCAGGTGCTGAAGTTCGAAGGCCTGGAGCGCCAGCAAGCCACGGAAGCCGGCCCCGGCGACATCGTGCTGATCAACGGCATCGAGGACATCGGCATCGGCGTCACGCTGACCAGCATCGAAGACCCGAAGCCGCTGCCGATGCTGAAGGTCGACGAGCCGACGCTGACGATGAACTTCTGCGTCAACAACTCGCCGCTGGCCGGTCGCGAAGGCAAGTTCGTGACCAGCCGCCAGATCTGGGACCGCCTGCAGCGCGAGCTGCAGAGCAACGTGGCGCTGAAGGTCAAGGAAACCGACGAAGACGGCATCTTCGAGGTGTCGGGCCGCGGCGAACTGCACCTGACCATCCTGCTGGAAACCATGCGCCGCGAGGGCTACGAGCTGGCCGTCAGCAAGCCGCGCGTGGTCTTCAAGGAGATCGACGGCGAGCGCCATGAGCCGATCGAGATGGTGACGGCCGACGTCGAAGACCAGCACCAGGGTGCCGTGATGCAGGCGATGGGCGAGCGCAAGGGCGAGCTCGTCAACATGGAGCCGGACGGCATGGGCCGCGTGCGCCTCGAGTACAAGATCCCGGCGCGCGGCCTGATCGGCTTCCAGAACGAGTTCCTGAACCTGACGCGCGGCACCGGCCTGATCAGCAACATCTTCGACGGCTACGAGGCCTTCAAGGGCGACATCGAAGGCCGCAAGAACGGCGTGCTGATCAGCCAGGACGACGGCGAGATCGTGACCTACGCGCTGGGCAAGCTGGACGACCGCGGCCGCATGTTCGTGAAGCCGGGCGACCCGGTGTACGAAGGCATGATCGTCGGCATCCACAGCCGCGACAACGACCTGATCGTCAACGCGGTGCGTGCGAAGCAGCTGACCAACTTCCGCGTGTCCGGCAAGGAAGACGCGATCAAGATCACGCCGCCGATCATCCTGACGCTGGAGTACGGCGTCGAGTTCATCGCCGACGACGAGCTGGTCGAGATCACGCCGAAGTCGATCCGCGTGCGCAAGCGCCATCTGAAGGAACACGACCGCAAGCGCGCCTCGCGCAGCGAGTGACATGACCCACGGCCGGGCGGTGGCGGGCATGC
>NZ_JBFUGN010000367.1:0-5548 GCF_056402895.1 Rhizobacter sp. P3_B12
GTGCAGGCATTGCGCGAACGCGGCATCGCGCTACCGATCAGCGCGACCATCGGCGACATGGGCATGCACGAGACTGACCTCATCGCCGCGCGCGTCGAAGCCGTCGGTGCCTGCGAGGTCGACTACGTGAAGGTCGGCATCGCGCCGTCACCGCAGGCGGCTGCGGTGCTCGACCGGTTGGCCGCCAGCCGTCATGCGGTGGTGCCGGTGTTCATTGCCGACGCCGGGCTCGATTTCGAGTTGATCGCGCAGGCCTGCCGGCTCGGCTTTCCGGGGCTGATGGCCGACACCGCCGACAAGCATGCCGGCAGCCTCTTCGCGTGCGTGGCCATGCCGGTGCTGCAGCAATTCGTCGCGACAGTGCGTCGCGCCGACAAGCTGGTCGGGCTGGCCGGTGCGTTGCGGCTGCCGGACCTGTCGGCGCTGCAACAGCTCGCGCCCGACTTTGCGGGCTTTCGAAGTGCGGTGTGCGCAGGCGATCGGTCTTCGACGCTTGATGCGCAGAAGCTGCGTGGATTGGTTGAATTGCTGGGGCAGGTTCCTGCGACGCTGCCCTGAGGCGGCATCGACGGATCGGCGTCATGGCTTGGCCGGCCCGATCGCTCAGGCAAGAGTCCTCTCAGAATCAAACCTCCATCGGAGAGCGATCCCCCGCGGAGGCCTTGTCGGCAAGCAGCGCCCATTCGCCGCGAAGGCTCTTGAGAGCGTAGTCGGCAAAGTGGCGTACTCGCGGGGCCAGATGCAATGCATGCGGGTACACGACATGCAGCGGTGCGCTGGGGATGCTGTATCGCCCCAGCACGCGCACCAGCGTTCCATCCCTCAGTTCCGAGCCCACATCCCATATCGACTTGAGAAAGATCCCGCCGCCGGCGAGCGCGAGCGCTTTGGCCGCGTTGCCGTCATTGCACAGGAAGGTCGCGTTCACCTCGGCCGAGACCGGTTTGCCTTCGTGCTGGAAGAGCCAGTGCCGCGTGCTTCGCGTGCCGTAGAGGATGCAGTTGTGCGCTGAGAGCGCAGCAGGCGTGTCGGGAGAGCCGAAGCGCCGCAAGTAGTCCGGCGCGGCGCACAGGACGAGCTCGCTGTCGGCGATGTGGCGTGCCGTCATCGTCGAGTCGTCGAGCACCCCGAAGCGCAGCGCCAGGTCAATGCCTTGCTCCACGAGATCCACGACGTCGTCGCTCAAGACGAGCTCGATCCTCAACGCCGGATGCATGGCCTGGAACTGCGCCGCCAGCGCTGCGAGATAGCGCGTGCCGAGCATGCGCGTCGCCGTCACCCGCAGGTGTCCGTTGATCTCGGTGCGGCTGTGCTGCATCACCGCCTCGGCCTGCTGCACCTCCGCAAGGATGCGCACGCAATGCAGGTGGAAGCGTTCGCCTTCCTGCGTCATTGATTGCCGCCGTGTGGTCCGGTTGAGCAGGCGAACGCCCATGCGCGCCTCGAGGCTGGCCAAGCGCTTGCTGACCACTGCCAGAGACAGGCCCAGCTCGTTCGCGGCCCCCGTGAGACTGCCGGCACTGGCGACCTTGTCGAAGATCGTCAGCTCGACCAGGTTGTCGATCATTGTTTCCATATCATTGATTGTGAAATCATGATTTCAATCTTTATCAACCAAATGGCGATAACTATAGTGCCTTTCACCACTTCACAGAGCCTCACGATGAAACGCACATTCCTTGCGGCCTTCCTGGCCGCCGCTGTCGCCACCAGCCTGGTCGCCCCGGTCTCATCATCCGCGGCCGAGGCGCCTGCGACCAAGGTGAGCCGCTATCAAGCCGGCTACTACCACTTCAAGCTCGGCGACTTCGAGATCGCGGCGCTGTCCGACGGCACGCTGCCGATCCCGACGCTGAAGCTGCTGACCAACGCCCAGCCCGGCAAGGTGGCGTCGCGCCTGGCGGACACGTATCAGACGACCGAGGTCGATGCCTCGGTCAATGCCTACCTGATCCGGGCGGGCGACCGCCTGATCCTGATGGACGCCGGCACCGGCGAGCTCTACGGCCCGACGTTGAACAAGCTCGAGGCCAGTCTCAAGGCGGTGGGCGTCACCCCGGAGCAGATCACCGACATCCTGATCACGCACGTCCACACCGACCACACCGGTGGCTTGATGGATGGCAAGCGCATCGTGTTTCCCAACGCCACGGTCCACATCGAGCAGAAGGAGGTCGCGTACTGGCTRAATCCCGAGAATCGCGMCCGGGCGCCGGAGGCGACGAAGAAGTACTTCGACGAGGCTTCGGCCAAGGTGCAGCCCTATGTCGATGCCGGCAAGGTGAAGACGTTCTCCGGCGCGACCGAGCTGTTCGCCGGCATCCGTTCCATCCCCGCTCCGGGCCACACACCGGGCCACACGTTCTACGCGCTCGAGAGCAAGGGCGAGAAGCTGGTCTTCTGGGGCGACCTGGTTCACGTGGCGGAAGTTCAGATGCCCGACCCGGGCGTGACGATCGTCTTCGACGTCGATCCCAAGGCCGCCGCAGCAACGCGCAAGAAGGCGTTCGCCGACGCGGTCAAGGGCCGGTACTGGGTCGCGGCCGACCACATCTCGTTCCCCGGCGTCGGCCATCTGCGCCGCGATGGCACAGGCTACCGGTGGATCCCCATGACCTACGTGAACGACCACTACGAGATGAAGTGAACCATGGCCCGGCGGTTGCTGAATCACTCCGCGGCACCGCTGCTGGCAGCGTGTCTGGCAAGCCCTGCAGGAACAGGGTCCCGGCGTTGCGCCGGGCGGTCGTCGGCTTCGCTTTTCCATCACCGCCCGGGTCGGGCCGGCTCCAACACTGGAGAAGCGTTGAAGCGGGCTGCAACCCCGCCGTCTCCGCGCCCCTTCTCCCCACACAGGAAGCCATTGCCATGATGAAAGTCAACCAGACCCACGGAGCTCGCCCAGCCTCCACGGCATCTGAAACGCAGCGATCGGACAGCCCGGCCTCGAACACCTCCGCCGGCGCGCGCTCGCGATCGGTGGATGGCTCGCTCGGAACGCTGGCAACGCGCACCTCGAATGCGTCCGGCACGGCGCGCACCCCCCGCGGCCCCACCAACAGCAACTTCGAACTCTCAAGCGCCGTGACCTACCAGCCCGGCAGCGGCCAGAAGCCGTCGCAGCCGAATGGCGAGCCGTATGCGACACCCCACTTCATCCATCCGGAAACGGGCGAGCACGTCCACCTGACGGGCGTCGAGTCGAAATCCGGTGTCTTCATCGTCACCAACCACCAGACGCACGAGGCCGTGGCGAGCCTGCGCATCATGGGCAGCGGCGACAACAAGACCGCCGTGCCGCCCGATCAATATGGGCTGAAGGGCGGCACGCGCTACACGCTGCGCGATGGCACGCCGTGCGACAGCCGGGGCAACCCGCTGCGCAGCTCGAGTTCGTCGCCGCGTCGCCAGCGCACCGCCTACGAAAGCTCCGGCCTGTCGCTCAGGCACGATTCGGACGACGACAGCGACGACTCCAACCACTCGCACTACTCGGGCAGCGCCCTGACCGGCGGCGCACCGTCGCGCGCCGAGATCCAGCGGCGCACCGACGACTTGCGCAGGCGCGGCTTCCAGCCGGTGGGCTACCACGGCACCAACCAGGCGGGGATGAACTCGCTCGTCCAGCAAGGCCCGCGCCGCGGCCATGGCGGCTCCAACAGCGGGCTCGAACGCGGCAACGGCTTCTACGTCTCGCGCGAACGCAGCTACGCCGAGGACTGGGCAGACAGCGCCACCCAATCGGGCGAGCCGGAGCCGCCGCGCTACGAGACGCCGCGCTACCCCGGCGAGCGCGGCATGCCTGCCGTCGGCGCCGTCTACGTGCAGCATCCGCAATTCCTCACCCCGGGACGCGACATCGCGTGGGGCCAGCAGGCCTCGCAGGGCGACCCCCATGGCGACCGCCGCCTGTCGCGCCACGACACCCGCGGCGACATGGCCGACAGCCGCTACGCGACCGAGGCCGTCATCGCGCCGCGCCAGTACGCCAACACCCGCATCGTRCCGTCGTACGGCTCGCCGGGCCGGATGGGGCCGTATCCGTCGCACGAGACGCCGGAGTACGGGCGGCCGTTCCATCCGGACGACGAATATTGAGAGAGGGTGGTGTTCGCAGCCTCGGCCTGGCGGCCGGGGCGCTTTCTCCGGCTCACCCGACTCACCCGGTGCGTCAGCGCTCAGCTGACTGCCTGATGCGTGATGTACGATGCGGCGCATCAGAGGTGAACCATGCGAACAACGCTCGCCATTGACGACGATATTCTGGCCACGGCAAAGCATCTCGCGGAGCGGGACCGCAAGACCGTTGGTGAAGTCATTTCCGACCTCGCTCGGCAGGGCCTGGCGCGGACGGCACGCTCAACCCCCGCGGAACGAAACGGTGTGCCGCTGCTACCGAGCCGCCGTGGCGCAACCACGATCACGCCGGAACTGGTCAACCACTTGCGCGACGAACTGCCGTGACCGTGTATCTGCTGGACGTCAATGTCCTGATCGCTCTTGTCGACCCCGCGCACATCCAGCATGACCCAGCGCACGATTGGTTCGCTCGGGTCGGGCGCAAGGGCTTTGCAGCGTGGTCCTCCGGTCACTGACGGCGATCCGCGGTCTCGCTGGCCACACCTTCTGGCACGACGATGTGAGCATCGCTGACGAGGAGCTCTTTGCGCCAGAACTTCTCTCGAGTCACTCGCGCGTGACCGATAGCTACCTGCTCGCACTCGCACACACAAACGGTGGGCGCCTGGCCACGATGGACCAGAAGTTGGCGACAGGGGTTGTGCCAGGCGGGAAGAAGGCTCTCGAACTCATCCTGACGGGCTGATCTACGGGAACGCCCGCCCCGCCCCCAGCACCCGGCTCTCGCCATACAACAACGCCCGCATCCCCTCCAGGTCGCCCTTGTGAATGATCTCGATCGGGAAGGCCGCCCCGTCCGCCAGCGTCGCGAAGCGCGCGTCGACGATGCCCTGCTCGCCCAGCTGCGCCAGCGTCGGCGAACCGTCCATCCGGCACGACTTCACCACCACCAGCCGCTCCGCATTGAGCCGCCGCGCCAGGTCCAGCGCGATGCTGTCGGACGTGACCTCCCAGTTGGTCTGCCCGTCGGGCTGCTCGCGTTGCAGCTCGAACGGAAGCCAGAGCGCCGTCTGCCCCTTGTGCAGCACGCGCCGGATGTCACTGCGGCTCGTCGCCAGTTGCAACGCGGGGTTCAGCGCGTTGAACTGGTAGGCGGTCTGCGCCATCGCCAGCACCGCCATGTTGTGCGCCGCCAGGTCGTTGAACTGCCAGTGCGACTGCAGGCGCCGCACTTCGTCGGCCAGGCTGCCGCCGCCGGACACCAGCGTCACGCGGCCTCCGCCCAGCTGGGCCAGCAGGTCCAGCCACTGCGGCAGCACGGGGTCGGCGCACAGGCTGCCGCCGAGCTTGACGACCCACATCAGCGCAGCTCCATGTCGAGCAGCATCGCCACCGCCACGCTCGGCGCGCACACCTGCGCCCAGCCCGCCACCGCCGGTGCGGCGCCGGGCGCCAGGCGGGCCAGGTC
>NZ_JBFUGN010000368.1:0-5541 GCF_056402895.1 Rhizobacter sp. P3_B12
CGGCGCTGTCGCGCGACGGGCTGTCGCGGCGCATCGACGTGCCGTACGGCGACGGGCCGAACGAGACGCTCGACATCTTCCCGGCCGCACGCGCCGGCGCGCCGGTGCTGGTGTTCATCCACGGCGGCTGGTGGCGCTCGCTGGACAAGTCCCAGCATTCCTTCCTCGCGCCGACCTTCGTGCATGCCGGCGCGATGGTCGTGGTGCCGAACTACGCGTTGTGCCCCGGCACGCGGGGGGCGTCGGTGGGCATCGATTTCATCGCGCTGCAGATGGTCAAGGCGCTGGCCTGGGTGTGGCGCAACGCGGCGCTGTACGGCGGTGACCCGCTGCGCATCATCGTGGCCGGGCACTCGGCCGGCGGCCACCTGGCGGCGATGCTGCTGAACTGCGAATGGCCCCAGGTGGGGATCGACCTGCCGCCGCACCTGGTGCGCGGCGCGCTGGCGGTGAGCGGCGTGTTCGACCTGGAGCCGGTGCGGCGCGCGCCCTTCCTCGCGGACGACCTGCGGCTCACGCCGGCGCTGGCCGCGAAGCTGAGCCCGGTGGCGATGCCGGCACCGAACGGCGTGCTGTGCGCTGTCGTCGGGGCCGACGAGAGCGAGGAATTCCTGCTGCAGAACGACGCGATCCGCATCGCCTGGGGCGAGCGCGCGGTGCCGGTGTGCGAGCGCATCCCCGGCACCAACCACTTCACCGTGCTGCACGACCTGGCGTCGCCGGGCGGGCGGCTCAACCACCTGGCGCGCCAGCTGCTCGGGTTGGGGTGATCGGGTCGGCGAATTTCCGTCCTCGCGTTTTTTCTGTCCTCGTTTACCCGCGGAAAACATAGCGGCCTGCTATGCACTGCATTGAAGCTTTGTATTTGCCGCGCGCCGGTGCTCGCGCTACGGTTCGGCGTCCACTTCATTCACTAGCTGGAGAGCGCCATGGGATTGAAAGGATCGAAGACCGAGCAGAACCTGAAGGACGCGTTTGCCGGCGAGTCGCAGGCCAACCGCCGCTACCTCTATTTCGCGAACAAGGCCGACATCGAAGGGCAGAACGACGTGGCGGCGCTGTTCCGCTCCACCGCCGAGGGTGAGACCGGCCATGCGCACGGCCACCTCGAGTTCCTGGAGGTGGTGGGCGACCCGGCGACCGGGTTGCCGATCGGCTCGAGCCGGCAGAACCTGCTGGCCGCGGTGGCCGGCGAGACGCACGAGTACACCGACATGTACCCGGGCATGGCGCGCCAGGCGCGCACCGAAGGCTTCGACGAGATCGCCGACTGGTTCGAGACCTTGGCAAAAGCCGAGCGCTCGCACGCCAATCGATACCAGAAGGCACTGGACGCCCTGGTCGATTGACAACAGCATGACCCGCGAAGGGAACCTCGAAGCGCCCACACGCCATCCGGTCGACTGGAAGAACCCCTCGTTCTACGACGAGGGGGCGTGCCTCCATGAGATGGAGCGCATCTTCGACATCTGCCATGGCTGCAGGCGCTGCGTGAGCCTGTGCCAGTCGTTCCCGACGCTGTTCGACCTGGTCGACGGGAGTTCGACCCACGAGGTCGACGGCGTCGCGAAGACGGACTACTGGAAGGTGGTCGACCAGTGCTACCTGTGCGACCTCTGCTACATGACGAAGTGCCCGTACGTTCCGCCGCACCCGTGGAACCTGGACTTCCCGCACACGATGCTGCGCGCCAAGGCGATCAAGTTCAAGAAGGGCGAGGTCGGCGCCGGCGAGCGTTTCCTTGCCTCGACCGACGTGCACGGCCAGTTCGCCGGCATCCCGGTGGTGGTGCAGGTGGCGAATGCGCTGAACCGCACGAAGCCGATGCGCAAGTTGCTCGACGCCACGCTGCATGTGCACCCCGAGGCCTGGCTGCCCGATCTCGCCACGAGCCGCTTCCGCTGGAGCGCAAAGCAGCGCGGCGCGGCCAGCACCGTGACGAACGGCGAGCGCACGCCCGGCAAGGTGGCGATCTTCGCGACCTGCTACGTCAACTACAACGAGCCCGGCATCGGCCATGACCTGCTCAAGGTGCTGGCGCACAACGACATCCCGTACGAGATCGTCGAGAAGGAGTCGTGCTGCGGCATGCCGAAGCTGGAGCTCGGCGACCTCGATGCGGTGGCGCGGCACAAGGAGGCCAACGTGCCGGTGCTCGCGCGCTACGCGAAGGAAGGCTTCGCGATCCTGAGCGCGATCCCGAGCTGCACGCTGATGTTCAAGCAGGAGCTGCCGCTGATGTTTCCCGACGACGCGGACGTGAAGCGCGTGCAGGAAGCGATGTTCGACCCGTTCGAGTACCTGATGGCGCGCCACAAGGACGGCCTGCTGAAGACCGACTTCAAGCAGCCGCTCGGCAAGGTGAGCTACCACATCCCCTGCCACGGCCGGGTGCAGAAGATCGGCAGGAAGACCGAGGAGGTGCTGAAGCTGATCGGCCAGGCGGTGACGGTGCAGCTCAACACCGTGGAGCGCTGCTCGGGGCATGCCGGCACCTATGGCGTGAAGACGCCGACCCACCCGGTCGCGATGAAGATCGGCCGGCCGGTGTTCAAGGCGATGGCGACCGGCGGGCCGGACTACATCAGCTCCGATTGCGCGCTGGCCGGGCACCACATCGCGCAGGGCATGGCGCAGCAAGGCGCGCCGGCGTCGAAGCTCGCGCACCCGCTGAGCCTGGTGCGCATCGCCTACGGACTCTGAGGGGGCCACCGAGATGATCACCAAGGACAGCCTGCTGACGCTGGAGGCCTACGCGAAGATCCGCACCGCGCAGCGCGCCGATTTCATCGCGCACCGGCGGCGGCGCTCGGTGGCGCTGGGCGAGCACGTCACCGTGCAGTTCGAGGACGAGCAGACGATCCGCCGCCAGATACAGGAGATGCTGCACATCGAGAAGATCTTCGACGAGGCCGGCATCCAGGGCGAGATCGAGGCCTACGCGCCGCTGCTGCCCGACGGCGGCAACTGGAAGGCGACGATGCTGATCGAGTACCCCGACGTGCACGAGCGCCGCCGCGAGCTGGCGCGGCTGATCGGCATCGAGGACCGCATGTTCGTCGAGGTCGAGGGGCAGCCGCGCGTCTACGCGATCGCCGACGAAGACCTCGACCGCGAGACCGACGAGAAGACCTCGGCGGTGCATTTCCTGCGCTTCGAGTTTCCGCCCGCCGCGCGCGAGGCGCTGCGCGCCGGCGCGGCCTGCAAGCTGGGCTGCGACCACACGCACTACCCGGCGCATGTGGCGATCAGCCCGGAGACGCTGGCGTCGCTGGCGGGAGATCTGCGGTAGGCCGTGCGGCTTCACTGCCGGAGCGATCGGTGCTGCAGCAGCCAGTCGCCGTGCAATTCGACCAGCGGATGCGTTTCTTCGGGGCTGAGGACATCGAGTTCCTGGGCGAGCAGGGCCAGGTGGATCCTGTGCAGCGCCATGCCTGGTGTTGTCGGTGAAACTTTCAGCAATTGACGCAGGGCCTGGTGTCGCATGTCGCGTGTGGCCTCCCAGACCTTCTTCGACACGCGCAGCAGCCCCTGGCAGTCCCGCAGATCGGGCGCGGCGGCCTGGCCCACCAGATGACTGGCGACCACGGGGCCGAGCTCCGACACAGGTGCGAAGTCGTGCTGGGCCAGGACGAGATTGACGAATGCGCTGCAGGCGGGGCCCACCATGCCGACCGGGGCGAGGTCGAAGCGGTTTCGGTTGGTGTGCAGTGCGGCGGTCAGGTCATCGGGAAACTGGACCGGATGCCCCCTGCCGAAGGCGTCCAGGGACGTGAGGGTGTCGAAGGCACCATTCCGTCGGATGGCGTCGATCAGCAGCTTCAGGTCCATCGCCTCGAGCACATGGTGGGACGCGTGCAGCGACATCAGCCTTGGCAACGTGGCGATCCCCCGGATCAGCGCGACCGCGGTGTCGCGGCTCGCGTCGTCGGATGCATGGTCGATGCCCACCTTCAGTCTTGCCAGAGGTGCGGCACGGCCGGCCGTCGACAGTGCCTGGAAGAAACGCGAAAGATCGCAGCCTGCCGCCAGCGAGAGCCTGAGATCCTGCAGGGCCGGCATGTGCGCGAGCTTGCGCGCGATCTGCTGGAAGTGCCCGGCGTTCCATGACGCGTCGATGCACAGGTCCAGGCATTGCAGGTTCTGCATGCCGGACAGGGTCTGCGCCAGCTCGGGGACGATGGCGTCCGGGTCGTCGTCGGTCCAGTGGCGCCACGATGTCAGGTGGTGGTGTGAGCGCAATCCGCGCACGATGCCCAGGCTGACGCCGGGGTCCACGTCCTCCGGGTGGAGGTCGAAGCTGCGCAGATGGCGCGTGCCCGACAACGCCGCTTCCAGGCCGGGGATGTGCCCGCCATCGGCACAGAATTCCTCGAGCGTCATGTCGACGATCTGCGGGCAGGTGCAGAGCAGATGAGCAATCAGCTCAGGGCTGGGGCACACGATCTCGTCGGTCAGCGCGGTCACGCCGAACAGCGTGGCGATGTGCCCGAAGTTGAGCACCCAGTGCTGGTTGTCGCATTCCCGGAGGAGGGCGATGTGGTCGAGGCCTTCCGATGTCTGCGCAAAGGTCGCGGAAGGCTGGCAGGCGGCCAGCCACCAGATGTCTTGATGGGTCTGCGACTGCCCGTCGAACTGGACGCACTGCCTCAACTCGGTTTCGAGGGCCGGGTTCCTGTTGGCAGGCTCCTGGTGCCGCAGATCAGATGCAGGGCGTACGCGTTTCATGGTGGGCGGGGCGACGGCGCGAAGTGGGAACGCCGGTGAGTGGCAGTTCACCCTGCCGGGGTTCCAGACTGGTGTTCCCGTCAGTGCTGCGGCCTGCCGATGCCGAACAGTTCCGCCACCGCCTCGCGGTACTGCGGCTGCCCCAGGTCGTTGGTGCTGTGGTGCGAGGCGCCGTCGACCAGCAGGAAGCGCTTCGGCTCGCGGGCCCGCTCGAACAGCGCGCGGCCGAGCGCCGGCCGGATCAGCGTGTCGTCGCTGCCGTGCACCACCAGCACCGGTGAGCCGACCTCGGCGATGCGCGAGGCGGCGTCGAAGCGCTGCGTGATCAGCGGCCCGACCGGCAGCCAGCCCCAGCGGAAGGTCGACACCACGTCGGCGATCGACGTGAAGCTGCCTTCGACGATCAGGCCGGCTTCGTCGCGCACCTCGGCGGCGAGCTGCACCGCGATCGCGCCGCCCAGCGAGTGGCCGAAGATGAAGCGGCGCGCCTGCGGGCGCTGCGTTGCCAGCCAGTCCCACGCGGCATGGGCGTCCTCGGCGGCCAGCTCCTGCGACGGCAGGCCGGCGCTGCTGCGGCCGAAGCCTCGGTAGTCGATGGCGAGCACAGAGAAACCCAGCTCATGCATGCGCCGCATCCGCGATGCGCTGGTGCGCACGTCGAAGCGGGCGCCGTGCAGGTAGAGCAGCACCGGCGCCGAGGCATCGTCCTGCGGCAGCCACAGGCCGTGCAGGCGGACCGCCTGGCCGCGGGATTCGGCCGCGCTGGAGCGGTAGTCGATCCAGGCATCGTCCATGCCCTGTGCGGCCGAGGCC
>NZ_JBFUGN010000369.1:0-5537 GCF_056402895.1 Rhizobacter sp. P3_B12
GACGAGAGCCACGCGATGCTCTCGCGCCGCATCATCGCCTCGGCCTCCGACACCTCGTGCCGGCAGTTCTCGATGCTGGAATACGGGCTGTTGGGCCGCCGCTCATGGCGGATCTCGGCCAGCCGCTCCGGCGCAATGGTCAACCCGAAGCACTTGCGCCGGTGCGGCGCCAACCCCGCCGGCAGCACGCGGCGGTCGAAGTCTTCCGGGATCAGTGGGTAATTGGCCGCCTTGATGCCATGTTGCATCGCCAGGTACAGCGAGGTCGGCGTCTTGCCGCTGCGGCTCACGCCGACCAGGATCACGTCGGCCTCGGCCAGGTTCTTCGACGATTGCCCGTCGTCGTGCGCCAGCGAGAAGTTGATCGCCTCGATGCGGTCGGTGTACTCCTGGCTCTTCGAGATGTCCGGGAAGCGGCCGACCCGGTGGTTCGAGGTCATCTCGAACTCGGCCTCCAGCGGTTCGATGAAGGTGTTGAACATGTCCAGCACCATGCCGCGGCTGTTCGCCTTCAGGATGTTCAGGATCTCGCGGTTCACCAGCGTCACGAACACGATCGGCCGGCGGCCCTCGACGTCGAACGAATGGTTGATCTCGCGCACCACCTGGTGCACCTTGTCCTCGGAGTCGACGAACGGGCGCCGCACGTGCCGCGGCTTGATCGCGAACTGGGCCAGGATCGAGTTGCCGAAGGTCTCGGCCGTGATCCCGGTGCCGTCGGAGACGAAGTAGACAGTGCGATTGGCCATGTGAACAGGGGGGCGTTGAGGCATCGATGATAGGCAGGAAGGCCCGTAAAATCGCCCCCAACCTTCCAAATCGCCCCCCTAACGCCCAACGGTCCATGTCACCACTCGAACAATTCAAGCGCTGGGCCGCGCGTCGCCTGCTGGAGCCCTCGGAGCATTGCTCGGGTTCGCGGTTCGGGCGGGAAGCACCGGTTTCTCAACATCACGGAGCTTTCCCATGTCACTTCCGAACCTGGCGACCGCCCTGGTCGCACCGTTTGAACATCTGAGAATGACCGACGTCGAGGCGGTCGGCGGCAAGAACGCCTCCCTCGGCGAAATGATCAGCCAGCTGGCGGCCTCGGGCGTGCGGGTGCCCGGCGGCTTTGCCACCACGGCCCACGCCTTCCGACAGTTTCTCGCGCACAACGGCCTGGCCGCGCGCATCCAGGATCGACTTTCCACCCTCAACACCGATGACGTGAAGGCGCTGGCCGAGGCCGGCGCGCAGATCCGTGCCTGGATCGAGGCCACGCCGTTCCCGCCCGAGCTGGAGACCGCCATCCGCGCCGAATTCGCGCGGCTGACGGCCGACCACCCGGGCGCGTCGTTCGCCGTGCGCTCGTCGGCCACCGCCGAAGACCTGCCCGACGCCAGCTTCGCCGGCCAGCAGGAGACCTTCCTCAACGTGATCGGCATCGACGAGGTGCTGCACAAGATGAAGGAGGTCTTCGCGAGCCTCTACAACGACCGCGCCATCAGCTACCGCGTGCACAAGGGCTTCGCGCACGGCGACGTGGCGCTGTCGGCCGGCGTGCAGCGCATGGTGCGCTCCGACCTCGGCGCCGCCGGCGTGATGTTCACGATCGACACCGAGAGCGGCTTCACCGACGTCGTCTTCATCACCTCCAGCTACGGCCTGGGCGAGACGGTGGTGCAGGGCGCCGTCAACCCGGACGAGTTCTACGTGCACAAGCCGGCGCTGCGCAACGGCAAGCAGGCCATCATCCGCCGCAACCTCGGCTCCAAGCTGATCAAGATGGAGTTCGCGACGCCCGCCGAGAAGGCCGCGTCGGGCAAGCTCGTGAAGACGGTCGACACCGCCACCGAGCTGCGCAACCGCTATTCGCTGAGCGACGCCGACGTGGCCGAGCTGGCCGGCTACGCGCTGACCATCGAGCAGCACTACGCCCGCCCGATGGACATCGAGTGGGGCAAGGACGGCGCCGACGGCAAGCTCTACATCCTGCAGGCCCGCCCCGAGACGGTGAAGAGCCAGTCGGCCGGCAAGGCCGAGCAGCGCTACAAGCTGAAGGGCAGCGGCACGGTGCTCGCCGAAGGCCGCGCGATCGGCCAGAAGATCGGCACCGGCCCGGTGCGCATCGTGCACAGCCTGGCCGACATGGACACCGTGCAGGCCGGCGACGTGCTCGTCACCGACATGACCGACCCGAACTGGGAGCCGGTGATGAAGCGCGCCAGCGCGATCGTCACGAACCGCGGCGGGCGCACCTGCCACGCGGCGATCATCGCGCGCGAGCTGGGCATCCCGGCGGTGGTCGGCTGCGGCGACGCGACCGAGACGCTGAAGGAAGGCGCGCTCGTCACCGTGGCCTGCTCCGAAGGCGACACCGGCTACATCTACGAGGGCCTGCTCGACACCGAGATCAGCGAAGTGCAGCGTGGCGAGCTCCCGTACTGCCCGATCAAGATCATGATGAACGTCGGCAACCCGCAGCTGGCGTTCGATTTCGCGCAGATGCCCAACAGCGGCGTCGGCCTCGCGCGGCTCGAGTTCATCATCAACAACAACATCGGCGTGCACCCGAAGGCGATCCTCGACTACCCGAACATCGACCTCGACCTGAAGAAGGCGGTCGAGTCGGTGGCGCGCGGGCATGCCTCGCCGCGCGCGTTCTACGTCGACAAGCTGGTCGAGGGCGTGGCCACCATCGCGGCCGCGTTCTGGCCGAAGCCGGTGATCGTGCGGCTCAGCGACTTCAAGAGCAACGAGTACCGCAAGCTGATCGGCGGCTCGCGCTACGAGCCCGAGGAAGAGAACCCGATGCTCGGCTTCCGCGGCGCGTCGCGCTACGTCAGCGAGAGCTTCGGCGAGGCCTTCGCGATGGAGTGCGAGGCCCTGAAGCGCGTGCGCAGCGACATGGGGCTCGACAACGTCGAGATCATGGTGCCGTTCGTGCGCACCGTCGGGCAGGCGAAGCGGGTCGTCGAGATGCTGGCCGAGCACGGGCTCAAGCGGGCCTCGGCGGGTGGGCAGGACGGGCTGCGCATCATCATGATGTGCGAGGTGCCGAGCAACGCGATCCTCGCCGAGCAGTTCCTCGAGCACTTCGACGGCATGTCGATCGGCTCGAACGACCTGACGCAGCTCACGCTGGGCCTGGACCGCGATTCGGGCATGGAGTTGCTGGCGCGCGACTTCGACGAGCGTGATCCGGCCGTGAAGGCGATGATCTCGCGCGCGATCGCGGCCTGCCGCGCGGTCGGCAAGTACATCGGCATCTGCGGCCAGGGGCCGAGCGACCACCCCGACTTCGCCGACTGGCTGGCGCAGGAGGGGATCGTGTCGATCTCGCTGAACCCGGACACCGTCGTCGAGACCTGGCAGCGCCTGGCCAAACGCTGAGCGTGATGTGACGCCGGCCGAACCCACCGCCTACTGGCGCCGCAACCGGCGCCTCGTCGCCGGCCTGCTGGCCGTGTGGTTCGTGGTCGGCTTCGGCGTCGCGTGGTTCGCGCGCGACCTGGGCTTCGGCTTCTTCGGCTGGCCGTTCAGCTTCTGGGTCGGCGCGCAGGGCGCCTTGCTGGTGTTCCTCGCGGTCATCGGCGTCTACGCGTGGGTGATGAACCGGATGGACGCGGCGCAGCCGGGCGCCGACCATCCCGGCCATGAGTGACTCCGGCGAGCAGCGCCGCTTTCTTCGCCGGCTCCACAAGGTCTACGGGCTCTACACCGTGGGCCTGCTGGCGTTCATCGCGGCACTCGCCGCCGCCGAGCAGGCCGGGCTGCCCAAGCGCTGGATCGGCGTCACCTTCCTGCTGGCCACCGTCGCGCTGTACGCCTGCATCGGCATCATCTGCCGCACCACCGACGCGAACGAGTACTACGTGGCCGGGCGGCGCGTGCCGGCGGTCTACAACGGCATGGCGACCGCGGCCGACTGGATGTCAGCCGCGTCCTTCATCAGCCTGGCCGGCACCATGTACCTGCAAGGCTACGGCGGTCTCGCGTTCATCATGGGCTGGACCGGCGGCTTCTGCCTGGTGGCGCTGCTGCTGGCGCCGTACCTGCGCAAGTTCGGCGAGTTCACGATTCCCGATTTCCTCGGTGCGCGCTACGGCGGCCATGCGCCGCGGCTGATCGGCGCGGCCGCGGCCATCCTCTGCTCGTTCACCTACGTGGTGGCGCAGATCTACGGCGTCGGGCTGATCACCACGCGGCTGACCGGCGTGGCCTTCGAGGTCGGCATCTTCCTCGGGCTGGGCGGCGTGCTGGTGTGCTCGTTCCTCGGCGGCATGCGCGCGATCACCTGGACGCAGGTCGCGCAGTACATCGTGCTGCTGGTGGCCTACCTGGTGCCGGTGGTGTGGCTGTCGGTCAAGCAGACCGGCGTGCCGGTGCCRCAGGCGATCTACGGCGCGCAGCTGCAGAAGCTGAGCGAGCGCGAGAAGGCGCTGGCGCAGGATCCGCGCGAGCTGGAGGTGATCGCGCTGTACAAGGCGCGTGCCGAGGGCGATGCGATGCGGCTGCGCGACGTGGCCGGCTCGCTGGCGCTGGAGCGCGATGCGGCGCGGCGCCGGCTGGCCGAGCTGCGGCAGGCCGGCGCCTCGCTGGCCGAACTGCAGGCGGCCGAGAAGCTGCTGCTGTCGCTGCCGGCCGACGAGGCCGCGGCGCGCATCGCGTGGACGCAGTCGCAGGCGGCCAACGAGGCGAGGGCGCATCCGCTCGGCGGCATGCCGCCGCACGGTACGCCGTTCGCGGGCGACCCTGACGGCACGCCGGGCGAGCGCGAGGCCTTCGGCGATTCGCGCCGCAACTTCATCGCGCTGGTGTTCTGCCTGATGATCGGCACCGCGGCGCTGCCGCACATCCTGGTGCGCTGCTACACGACGCCGTCGGTGCGGCAGGCGCGGCAGTCGGTCACCTGGTCGTTGTTCTTCATCCTGCTGCTGTACCTGTCGGCGCCGGCGCTGGCGGTGCTGGTGAAGTACGAGCTGTTCACCTCGCTGGTCGGCACGCCCTTCGATCAGCTGCCGGCCTGGATCGCGAACTGGGCCAAGGTCGACCCGACGCTGCTGTCGGTGGCCGACATCAACCGCGACGGCGTGCTGCAGCTGGGCGAGATCCGCATCGGCGCCGACATCATCGTGCTGGCCACGCCCGAGATCGCCGGGCTGCCCTACGTCGTCTCGGGCATGGTGGCGGCCGGCGGGCTGGCGGCCGCGCTGTCGACCGCCGACGGGCTGCTGCTGACGATCTCGAGCGCGCTGTCGCACGACGTCTACTACCGCACGC
Organism: Rhizobacter sp. P3_B12; assembly: GCF_056402895.1. Taxonomy (NCBI): domain Bacteria; kingdom Pseudomonadati; phylum Pseudomonadota; class Betaproteobacteria; order Burkholderiales; family Sphaerotilaceae; genus Rhizobacter; species Rhizobacter sp. P3_B12. The sequence goes on from NZ_JBFUGN010000369.1 coordinate 5,266, forward strand.
TCGACCCGAAGGCGGCCGGCGGGCTGCGCGTGATGCTGTCGAAGGTGATGCTGCTGCTGGTCGCGCTGGCGGCGGCGGCGCTGGCGACGCAGAAGCCGGCGGACATCGTCTTCCTGGTGTCGGCGGCGTTCTCGTTCGCGGGCTCGGCCTTCTTCCCGGCGCTGGTGCTGGGGGTGTTCTGGCGGCGCGCGAACTGGCTGGGCGCGGTGCTCGGCATGCTGGTCGGGTTGTCGGTGACGCTGTACTACATGGCGCTGAACGAGCCCTGGATG
>NZ_JBFUGN010000370.1:0-5533 GCF_056402895.1 Rhizobacter sp. P3_B12
ACCCTTCCCTCTCCTGGCCGGCTGTCCGCGAACGCGAGCCTGGCGTTCCTGCTCAGCGGCATCGGCTTCTGGCTGAACAGGCAACCCTCCACCAGGCCTCGCCAGCTCGTCTTCCTGGCGCTGTCCCTGGCCGTTTTCATCATCGGCCTGGCCGGACTGGTCGGTCACTTCGTGGGCCTGGAGACGCTGTACTGGGTGGCGAGCTTCAACCGGATCCTGCCGGTCACCGCGCTCGGACTCTCGGTCGTCGGCTCCGGCCTGTGGATGCTCCACGGAGCCTCCCAGGCGCTTGAACCCAAGGTGTTGCAAAGGACCGAGCAGCGCATCAAGCGGCGCTCGATCGCGGTCATCACGCTGGTCGCCCTGGCGGGGGGCGTGGCGGGTTTCGGGGTCATGCGCGACACCTTCGAGCGCTCGGTCGCAAAAGACATGCTGCTCATCGCCGAGACGAACGCCACATCGCTGGCCCACACCATCGAGGTGAGCCTGTGGTTCCCGAGAACCGTGGCGACGCGGCCGGCCGCGCGCCAGGCCCTGGACAGGCTGAGCACGGCACCCGACGACGCGGTGGCCAAGGAGTTCCTGCAGCGGGTTGCCGACAGCGTCCTGACCACCGACCTGACCGGTGTGGAGATCTACGCCGCGAATGCCACGTGCGTGGCGCAGGCGGGCTCCATGACATCGGCGAAGACGCAAGTCATCCAGCGCCTGTCGACCACGGGGTCGACGACCTCCCTGGCCTGGCGGGAGGGGTACCTGCTCTTCACGTCAACCGACGTCCGCGTCGGGGAGCGCACCGTCGGACGCGTGCTCACCGAGCAGCGCATGCCGCTGTTCGATCGTCTGCTGGCGGACATCCGAGCGTCCCGCGACACATCCGACGTGGCGATCTGCGGCCGCGACCAGGACAGGCTGGTCTGTGCGCCGAACCGGTTCAGGCCGTCCGGGTTCGAACTGCCGATGTTCGACGCGGCCGGCAGTCCCACCCTTCCGGTGGCAAGAGCCGTGCTCGGCGAACAGGGCGTGCAGTTCCTCGACGACCAGCGCGGCAACCCTGTCCTCTCGGCCTTCGCGCCGATCAAGGATTTCGGGCTCGGGTTCGCGGTGCGAACCGATGTCGAGACGCTCTATGCGCCGATGAGGTCACGCCTCAACCTTCTTGCGTTGGCGCTTGTCGGCATCGTCGCGCTGGCCATCTATGTCCAGCACAGCGAAGTGAGGCCGGTGCTCAGGCAATTGGTTGCGAGCGTCTCGGCTGCCGAGGCCGCGGAACAGGCGGTCCGTGCGAGCGAGCACCGGCTGCGCATGGTGACCGATCACCTGCCGGCACTGATCTCCTACCTCGACTGCGACCTGCGCTTTCGCTTCGTCAACCGGACGTACCAGCAATGGTTTGGCGATGCAGCGGCGCCGCAGATCGGGGCGAGCGTGCGGGAGTTCTATGGCGAGCAGGCCTGGGTGGAGGTCGAGCCCCGGCTGCGGGAAGCCCTGGGAGGCCACGAGGTTGCGTACGACCGGGAAATGGTGCGCCCCGAAGGTCGTCGCCATGTGCAGGTCACGGCCGTTCCCGATCGCGACGAGCAGGGCAAGGTCGTCGGGCTGTATACCCTCGTCGCCGACGTCACCTCGTACCGCGAAGCGCAGCGAGCGCTCCAGGAGAGCGAGGCSCGTCTGCGCACGGTGGCCGATGCGCTGCCGATGCGYGTGGCCTACATCGACGCCGACGAGCGCTACCGATTCAACAACCTGGCCTACGAGCGAGGYTTCGGCCGGCCGCGYGACGAGMTCCACGGGCAGACCGTGCGCGCGCTGCTGGGCGATGCGGCGTACSRCAMGRTCGAGCCGCACATWCGCGCCGCGTTGCGGGGMGAGGCYGTCACGTTCCAGAGCGAGATGWCCAAAGGCAGCCATGTCTGCTACGAGGCSCAGTACATCCCGCAGCTCGCCGCCRACGGCAGCACGGTGCTGGGCTTCCACGCCGTGGTCAGCGACATCACCCGCCAGAAGCTCGAAGAGAAGCGGCTGATCGAGCTGGCACGCGTGGACCCGCTCACGGGCCTTGTCAATCGCGCCGGCTTCGAGTTGCGCGTCGCCGAGGCGATGGAGCGCTGCCGCGCCACGGGTGCACTGATGGCGCTCATGTACCTCGACATCGACCGGTTCAAGCAGATCAACGACCGACACGGACACAACGCGGGAGACGCACTGCTGCGGGGCTTCGCGGACAGGCTGTCCCAGACCTTGCGTTCCAGTGATACCGTCGCCCGCCTGGGCGGCGACGAGTTCACGGTGATCATGGAAGGCCTGCCGACGCCGGAGATGGCCGCAACCGTCGCCGCCAAGATCGTCCAGGCCATGAGGACGCCGTTCGTGATCGACGAGCAGACGATCGATGTCACCACCAGCATCGGCCTGGCGTTCTACCAGGGTGACGCCACGACCGTCGAGGCGCTCGTCCGGCAGGCGGATGTGATGCTTTACCAGGCCAAGGGCGCGGGCCGCAACAACGTCCAGGTGGCGCTTCGTCTTGTCGAAGGGGGCAAGGCCCCGAAAGCTCGTCCGACTCAGTGATCGGCACATCGAGGATGACGGTCGATCGATCGACTGAGTGCGTGGCGCCGTTCTTCACAGGTCGATTGGTGGAGCGGGTGAAGGGAATCGAACCCTCGTATGAAGCTTGGGAAGCTGCCGTTCTACCATTGAACTACACCCGCAGCGGGCGCGATTCTAGCGCGTGCTCGGGCACAATTCGGCCCCCTGCCCTCCAGGCACGCGTGCCGAATTGCCATGACCGCCCCCACCGACCCCACCGTTCCGCTGCGCGGCATCAAGAGTTTCGTGCTGCGCGCCGGYCGCATGGGCACCGGCCAGATGCGCGCGCTCGAGACGCTCGGGCCGCGCTACCTGATCCCGTATGCGCAGCAGCGCTTCGACCCGCAGGCCGCGTTCGGCCGCGCCGCGCCGCTGGTGCTGGAGATCGGCTTCGGCATGGGCGACGCCACCGCGGCCATCGCGCAGGCGCTGCCGGGCACCGATTTCCTCGGCGTCGAGGTGCACACGCCCGGCGTGGGTGCGCTGCTGAAGCACATCGGCGAGAAAGAGATCGCCAACCTGCGCATCGTGCAGCACGATGCCGTCGAGGTGCTGGAGCACATGATCGCGCCCGGCTCGCTGGCCGGCGTGCATGTGTTCTTTCCGGACCCGTGGCACAAGAAGAAGCACAACAAGCGCCGGCTGATCCAGGCGCCGTTCGTCGCCAAGCTCGCCGCGCACCTGGCACCCGGCGGCTACCTGCATTGCGCGACCGACTGGCAGCCCTATGCCGAGCAGATGCTGGAGGTGCTGTCGGCCGAGCCCGCGCTCGCCAACACCGCCGCGGGCTATGCGCCCAAGCCGGCCTATCGCCCGCTGACCAAGTTCGAGAACCGCGGCCTCAAGCTCGGCCACGGCGTCTGGGACCTGGTGTTCACGAAGCGCTGATCAGCCTTTGGGCGACGCTGCCGACGCCGCGCTCGGCGGCACGAAAGGCCCCGGGTCGACACAGTGGGCGGGCTTCTTCGCCCTCGCACCCGACGCCGCCGGCCCGTAGCTCGGTGCCCGCTTGCCCGCCTTGCACTGCTGGAAATCCTGCAGCTTGCGCGCCCAGGCGGCGCGCGCCGCGCCCTCGTCCTCGGGCGCCGCCATGCTGGCCGCTGCCGCCAACAACGCCATCGTTCCGACAGGCATCCAGCGCATGCGCATTCCTCAGGTGGTCTTCGAGATCGAGATGGTCGGGAACTTCGACGAGAAGTCCTTGGACCGCTGCGCGATCTTCGCGGCCAGTTGGCGCGCGATCGCCTTGTAGAGCCCGGCCGTCTCGCCGTCGGGCTCGCTGACCACCGTCGGCTTGCCCGAATCGGCCTGCTCGCGGATGGACAGCGCCAGCGGCAGCGCGCCCAGGTAGTCCATGCCGAACTCGGCCGCCATCTTCTTGCCGCCATCGGCCCCGAAGATGTGCTCCACGTGCCCGCAGTTGCTGCACACGTGCACCGCCATGTTCTCGACGATGCCCAGGATCGGCACGCCGACCTTCTCGAACATCTTGATGCCGCGGCGCGCATCGATCAGCGCGATGTCCTGCGGCGTCGTCACGATCACCGCGCCGGTCAGCGGCACGCGCTGGGAGAGCGTCAGCTGGATGTCGCCGGTGCCGGGCGGCATGTCGACGATCAGGTAGTCCAGGTCGCCCCAGTTGGTCTGCCGCAGCAGCTGCTCCAGCGCCTGCGTGGCCATCGGGCCGCGCCAGATCATCGCGTTGTCGCGCTCGACCAGGAAGCCGATCGAGATCACCTCGACGCCATGGTTGCGCATCGGCTCCATCGTCTTGCCGTCGGCGCTTTCCGGGCGGCCTTCCAGGCCCATCATCATCGGCTGGCTCGGGCCGTAGATGTCGGCGTCGAGGATGCCGACCTTCGCCCCCTCGGCCGCCAGCGCCAGCGCCAGGTTGGCCGCGGTCGTGCTCTTGCCGACACCGCCCTTGCCCGACGCCACCGCGACGATGTTCTTCACGTTGGGCAGCAGCTGCACGCCGCGCTGCACCGCGTGGGCGGTGACGCGGGTCGCGATCTCCACGTCGACCCGGCCGACGCCCGGCAGCGTGCGCACCGCCTGCTGCAGCGATTCGCGCAGCGCCGCGTGCAGGCTCTTCGCGGGGTAGCCGAGCTCCAGCTCGAAGCTCACGTCCGCCCCCTGGATGCGCAGGTTCTTCACCTGGCGGCCGCCGACGACGTCCTTGCCGGTGAGCGGGTCGTTGACGGTCTGCAGGGCAGCCAGGAGGGCGGATTCGGTGATGGTCATGGCAGGCAATCGGGTGGCGGCCGGCAGTCTAGCCCACACCCCTTCTCCCTCGGGCCGTCAAGCCTAGAATCGCCCCCTTCCCCCCGTTGATCCGGACGCCTCCGATGACCCGCAAGCTCTTCGTCACCACCGCCCTGCCGTACGCCAATGCGCCGTTCCACATCGGGCACATGATGGAGTACGTGCAGGCGGACATCTGGGTGCGGTTCCAGCGCATGGTCGGCAACGAGGTGCACTTCGTGTGCGCCGACGACGCCCACGGCGCGCCGATCATGATCGCCGCCGAGAAGGCCGGCAAGACGCCGCAGCAGTTCGTCGCCGAGATCGCCGCCGGCCGCAAGCAGTACCTCGACGGCTTCAGCATCGGCTTCGACAACTGGCACTCCACCGACGGCCCCGAGAACCACAAGCTGGCGCAGGACATCTACCTCGCGCTGCGCAAGGAGGGCCTGATCGCCGAGCGCACGATCGAGCAGTTCTTCGACCCGGTGAAGGCGATGTTCCTGCCCGACCGCTACATCAAGGGCGAATGCCCGCGCTGCGGCACCAAGGACCAGTACGGCGACAGCTGCGAGAACTGCGGCGCCGTCTACGCGCCCACCGAGCTGAAGAACCCCTACTCGGCGCTCAGCGGCGCCACGCCGGTGCTCAAGAGCAGCGCGCACTACTTCTTCCAGCTCTCGTCGCCGCGCTGCAT
>NZ_JBFUGN010000371.1:0-5525 GCF_056402895.1 Rhizobacter sp. P3_B12
GTGCGAGCGTCAGCCCGACGCCCAGCCCGCCCTGGGCCCGGTCCAGCGTGCGCGAGCCCTGCGTGAACAGGTCGAAGATGCGCGGCAGCAGCTGCGCATCGATGCCGATGCCCTGGTCGCGCACCTGGATCACCGCGCCCTGCTCGGTGGTGCTGGCCTCGAGCGCGATGCGCGTGCCCTTCTCGCTGTACTTCGAGGCGTTGTTCAGCAGGTTCGACACGATCTGCGCGAGCCGCGCGAAATCGCCGTGCAGCCACATCGGCTCGGCCAGCGGCAGCACCTGCAGCCGCTGCTCGCGGGCGTCGATCAGCGGCTGCGCGGTCTCGACGCTCTGCGTGATCACCGCGTTCAGGTCCACCTTCTCGCGGCTCAGCACGATCTTGCCCTGGCTGATGCGGGCCACGTCGAGCAGTTCCTCGATCAGCCGCGTCATCTGCTTGAGCTGGCGCACCATGATGTCGGTGGCCCAGCCGAATTTCGGGTCGGGCGGCGCGATGCGGCGGATCACCTCCAGCGCGGTGCGGATCGGCGCCAGCGGGTTGCGCAGCTCGTGCGACAGCATCGCGAGGAACTCGTCCTTGCGCCGCCCGGCCTCCTGCAGCTGCATCTCGGCGGCGCGCCGCTCGACGATCTCGCCCTGCAGGCTGCCGTAGAGGATGGCGTTCTCCAGCGCGGCCGCGGCGCGTGCCGCGAGGTCGTCGAGCACGCGCCAGTCGGGTCGCTGCGCGGCATCGTCGGTCGCCACCAGCAGCGCGCCGAGCAGGCGGTCGCCGTTGACCAGCGGCAGCGCCTGCACCGCCTGCCAGGGCACGGCCCGCGCACGGCCCGGGCCGAAGGCATCGGGCGCGAGTGCGGCAAGCTCGTTCGCTGCCAGCACGACGGTGCGGCGCTCGGCCAGCGCCTGGCGCAGTGCCGCGGCGAGCGGCGGCGTGAGGTCCATCAGCATGCGGTGGGCGGTGTGGCCTGCACCCGTACCCGCCGACGCGACCACCAGCCGCTGGCGCGCCCCCGGCTCGTCGCCGGGCAGCACGACCGCGGCGCTCGCCATCGCCGGCACCAGCAGCTCGGCCAGCGCCTGCACGCACACCTCGGCCTGCAGCGAGCCGCTGAGCACCCGGCTCGCGTCGGCCAGGAAGGCCGAGCGGCGGTCGTTGTCCTCCGCGACACGGCGCGCCGCCTCGGCGGCCGCCACCGCCACGTGCGCATCGGCCTGCTCGCGGATCTGCCGCTGCATCGCGAACAGCCGCACGAACACCCGCACCTTGCTGCGCAGGATGTGCGGCACCACCGGCGACTGGATGTAGTCGACCGCGCCCAGCGCATAGCCGCGCTCGGTCTGCATTTCGTCGGCGTACGAGGTGATGAAGATGATCGGCGTGTCGACCGAGCGCTTGTACTGCCGGATCAGCGCGGCCGTCTCGAAGCCGTCGATGTCGGGCATGTTGACGTCGAGCAGGATCACCGCGAACTCGCGCTGCAGCACCTCGCGCAGCGCCTCGCGGCCGGAGCGCACGAACACCAGGTTCTGGCCGAGCTCCTCGAGCACGGTGCCGAAGACCAGCAGCTTCTCCGGCAGGTCGTCCACGACCAGGATATTGACCCGGCTGTCCGGGTCGGTCGCGGCGGTACTCACTTGCTGAGCCAGCCGCGCAGCACGACCAGCAGGTAGGCCGTGTCGACCGGCTTGGAGAGGTAGTCCCAGGCCCCGGCGTCGATGCACTTCTCGCGGTCGCCCTTCATCGCCTTGGCCGTCACCGCGATCAGCGGCAGCTCCTTGCCGCGCGGCAGCCGGCGCATCTGGCGCATCGTCTCCATGCCATCCATCTCCGGCATCATGATGTCCATCAGCACGATGTCGATGCTCGGGTCGGTCTCCACCAGCCGGATCGCATCGCGGCCGTTCTCGGCCGAGACGATCACCATGCCGTGGTTGTCCAGCACCGTCGCCAGCGCGAAGATGTTGCGCATGTCGTCGTCGACGATCAGCACCTTGCGGCCGTGCAGCCGGCGGTCRGCGTCATCCAGCTCGCGCGCCGAGCGGCGCTCTTCTTCCGACATCGTCGCCTCGCCGCGGTGCAGGAAGAACGCCGACGCGTCCAGCATGCGCTCCAGCGTGTCGGCGCGGCGCAGCGCGAATGCGCTGTGGCCGCGCTCCCAGCTCACGCACACCGCAGGGTCGCGGCTGGCCAGCACGATCGGCAGCTGGCGCGCGAGCGGCCGCGATTCGAGCGACTCGATCACGTCCTCGGGACCGAAGTCGGCGACGCTGCCGTCGGTGATCAGGCAGTCGATGCTGCCGTGCGCGATGCGCTCGCGCGCCTCGTCGACACCGCTGGCCTGCACGATGTCGGTCTCGGTGTCGAGCGCGTCCAGGAAGGCGGCGCGCGCCGGCGTGTCGGCCATCATCACCAGCAGCCGCTTGCGGCGCCGCTCGGCGAACTCGTGCAGGTGGCCGAGCGCCTCCTCGACCTCGTCGACCGATTGCAGCGGCTTCGTCAGGAAGCCCACCGCACCCGAGCGCAGCGCGCGTTCGCGCGAGTCGTCGGTGGACACCACGCAGACCGGGATGTGGCGCGTCGCGAGGTCGGACTTCAGCCGCTCCAGGATGCGCCAGCCCTCCATGTCGGGCAGGAAGATGTCGAGCGTGATGACGGCCGGCTGGAAGTCGCGCGTCAGCGCGAGCGCGGTGGCGCCGCTGGTGCTGACCAGTCCCTTGAAGCCGACGCGGCGCGCCGCCTGCAGCAGCACGTCGGCGAAGGCCAGGTCGTTCTCGACGATCAGCAGCACTTTGTCGCCGAGCAGGATGTCGGCGCGGTCGTCGTCGGCGGCGTTGTCGGCCAGCTCGTCGGCATCGCTGCCCTCGTTGGCCGGCAGCGGCGCCTCGGTGCGGATCCGCTCCAGCACCGGCAGCGCCTCGGCGATCACCACCGGCGGCGCGTTGCGGCCGTGGCGCAGGCTGCGCGTGGCGCTGTAGCTCTGCGGCAGGTACAGCGTGAAGGTGCTGCCCTCGGCCGGTGCGCTGACCAGCCGGATCTCGCCGCCCAGCAGCCGCGCCAGCTCGCGGCTGATCGCGAGGCCCAGGCCCGTGCCGCCGTACTTGCGCGAGGTCGAGCCGTCGGCCTGCTGGAAGGCCTCGAAGATGATCTGCTGCTTGTCCGGCGAGATGCCGATGCCGGTGTCCGACACCGAGAACGCGATCACCTGCGACGCGCGGTTCAGGTCCTCGTTGTCGCGCGACCAGCCGCGGTCCACCACCTCCATCGTCAGCCGCACCGCGCCCTGGTGCGTGAACTTGAACGCGTTCGACAGCAGGTTCTTGATGATCTGCTGCAGCCGCTTCACGTCGGTGACGATGGTCTTCGGCAGCGGGGCGATCCGCACCGGCGCGCCGATCTCGAACGCGACGTGGCGCGATTCGGCGACGTGGCGGAAGCTGCGGTCCACCGAGCGCTGCAGGTCTTCCAGCCGCAGCTCCGAGACATCCACCGCGACCGTGCCCGATTCGATCTTCGACAGGTCGAGGATGTCGTTGATCAGCATCAGCAGGTCGTTGCCCGACAGGTGGATGGTCTTCGCGAACTCCACCTGGCGCGGCGTCAGGTTGCCGTCGCTGTTCTTGCACAGCTGGTCGGACAGGATCAGCAGGCTGTTCAGCGGCGTGCGCAGCTCGTGCGACATGTTGGCCAGGAATTCGGACTTGTACTTCGAGGTCAGCGCGAGCTGCTCGGCCTTCTCTTCCAGCGCCTGCCGGGCCTGCTCCACTTCCTGGTTCTTGCGCTCCACTTCCTGGTTCTGGTGCACCAGCAGCCGCGCCTTCTCCTGCAGCTCCTCGTTGGTCTGCTGCAGCTCCTGCTGGCGGCTCTGCAGCTCCTCGGCCAGCGACTGCGACTGCGTCAGCAGGTCTTCGGTGCGCATGTTCGCGCTGATCGTGTTGATCACGATGCCGATCGATTCGGTCAGCTGGTCGAGGAAGGCCTGGTGCGCCGGGTTGAAGCGCTCCAGCGAGGCCAGCTCCAGCACGCCGCGCACCTCGCCCTCGAAGACGATCGGCAGCACCAGGATGTCGAGCGCCGCGCCCTCGCTCAGGCCGGTGGCGATGCGGAACGCGCTGCCCGGCACGTTGGTCACCAGGATCTTGGTCTTCTCGACCGCGCACTGGCCGACCAGGCCCTGGCCGAGGTCGACCTCCTTGCCGTGCGAGGCCTGGCCGCCCGACGCGTAGCTGCCGAACAGCTTCAGCCGCGGGCCCAGGCCGCCGCTGCCGGTCAGCACGTAGAACTCGGCCTGCTGCGCGCCGACCACCGGCGCCAGTTCGGACAGGATCAGCTGGCCCACCGTCAGCAGGTCCTTCTGGCCCTGCAGCATGCGGCTGAACTTCGCGAGGTTGGTCTTCAGCCAGTCCTGCTCGGTGTTCTTCTGCGTGGTGTCCTTCAGGTTGCGGATCATCTCGTTGATGGTGTCCTTCAGCGCGGCCACCTCGCCCTGCGCCTCCACCGTGATCGAGCGCGTCAGGTCGCCCTGCGTCACCGCGGTCGCCACCTCGGCGATGGCGCGCACCTGCGTGGTCAGGTTGGCGGCCAGCTGGTTGACGTTCTCGGTCAGGCCCTTCCAGGTGCCGGCCGCGCCGGGCACCTTGGCCTGGCCGCCGAGCTTGCCCTCCACGCCGACCTCGCGCGCCACCGTGGTCACCTGGTCGGCGAAGGTCGCGAGCGTCTCGGTCATGCTGTTGATGGTCTCGGCCAGCGCGGCGATCTCGCCCTTGGCCTCCACCGTCAGCTTCTGCTGCAGGTCGCCGTTGGCCACCGCGGTCACCACCTTGGCGATGCCGCGCACCTGGCCGGTCAGGTTGCCGGCCATGAAGTTCACGTTGTCGGTCAGGTCCTTCCAGGTGCCCGACACGTCGCGCACCTGCGCCTGCCCGCCGAGCCGGCCTTCGGTGCCCACTTCGCGCGCCACGCGCGTCACTTCGGCGGCGAACGACGACAGCTGGTCGACCATCGTGTTGATGGTGGCCTTCAGCTCCAGGATCTCGCCCTTCACGTCGACCGTGATCTTCTTCGACAGGTCGCCGGCGGCCACCGCCTTCGTCACGTCGGCGATGTTGCGCACCTGGCTGGTCAGGTTCGACGCCATCAGGTTCACCGAGTCGGTCAGGTCCTTCCAGGTGCCGGCCACGCCCTGCACGTCGGCCTGGCCRCCCAGSWTGCCTTCGGTGCCCACYTCGCGCGCSACGCGCGTCACCTCGGCGGCGAACGAKCGCAGCTGGTCGACCATCGTGTTGAYGGTGTTCTTCAGCTCCRRGATCTCGCCCTTCACGTCGACGGTGATCTTCTTCGACAGGTCGCCGGCGGCCACCGCSKTSGTCACSTCGGCGATGTTGCGCACCTGGCTGGTCAGGTTGCCGGCCATSAAGTTSACCGAMTCGGTCAGGTCCTTCCAGGTGCCGGCCACGCCCTGCACGTCGGCCTGGCCGCCCAGGATGCCTTCGGTGCCCACCTCGCGCGCGACGCGCGTCACCTCGGCGG
>NZ_JBFUGN010000372.1:0-5520 GCF_056402895.1 Rhizobacter sp. P3_B12
GGTGCGGGCGCTGTAGCGGAACGGCTTGCTGGTCAGCGCGCCGACCGGGCAGATGTCGATCATGTTGCCCGACAGCTCGCTGTCGATGGTATCGCCGGCGACGGTGGTGATCTCGGAGTGCTCGCCGCGGTGGATCATGCCGAGCTCCATCACGCCCGACACTTCCTGGCCGAAGCGCACGCAGCGCGTGCAGTGGATGCAGCGGCTCATCTCTTCCATCGAGATCAGCGGGCCGACATCCTTGTGGAAGACGACGCGCTTCTCTTCGGTGTAGCGCGACGACGACCCACCGTAGCCGACGGCCAGGTCCTGCAGCTGGCACTCGCCGCCCTGGTCGCAGATCGGGCAATCGAGCGGGTGGTTGATCAGCAGGAACTCCATCACGCCCTGCTGGGCCTTCAGCGCCTTGTCGCTCTTGGTGCGCACGATCATGCCCTGCGTCACCGGCGTGGCGCAGGCGGGCATCGGCTTCGGTGCCTTCTCGACGTCGACCAGGCACATGCGGCAGTTGGCCGCGATGGACAGCTTCTTGTGATAGCAGAAGTGCGGGATGTAGGTGCCCGCCTTGTCGGCCGCATGCATCACCATGCTGCCTTCGGTGACCTGGACCTTCTGGCCGTCGAGTTCGATTTCAATCATGTCGTGTTGCCCCGGGACGGGTCTCAGGCGTGGACCGCGACCGCGCAGGTCTTGTGCTCGATGTGATGGATGAACTCATCACGGAAGTGCTTGATCATCGCGCGCACCGGCATCGCGGCGGCGTCGCCGAGCGCGCAGATGGTGCGGCCCTGGATGTTGTCGGCCACCGAGTTCAGCAGCTCGATGTCTTCCATGCGGCCCTGCCCGTGCTCGATGCGGTCGACCATGCGGAACAGCCAGCCGGTGCCTTCGCGGCACGGCGTGCACTGGCCGCAGCTCTCGTGCATGTAGAAGTACGACAGGCGCAGCAGGCTCTTGACCATGCAGCGGGARTCGTCCATCACGATGACGGCGCCCGAGCCGAGCATCGAGCCGGCCTTCGCGATGGCGTCGTAGTCCATCGTCGTGTCCATCATGATCGAGGCCGGCAGCACCGGCGCCGACGAACCGCCGGGGATCACCGCCTTCAGCGTGCGGCCCTTGCGCACGCCACCGGCGAGCTCGAGCAGCTTCGAGAACGGCGTGCCCAGCGGCACCTCGAAGTTGCCGGGGCGCTCGACGTCGCCGACCACCGAGAAGATCTTGGTGCCGCCGTTGTTCGGCTTGCCGATCTCGAGGTAGGGCTGGCCGCCGTTGCGGATGATCCACGGCACCGCGGCGAAGGTCTCGGTGTTGTTGATCGTGGTCGGCTTGCCGTACAGGCCGTAGCTGGCCGGGAACGGCGGCTTGAAGCGCGGCTGGCCCTTCTTGCCTTCGAGCGATTCGAGCAGCGCGGTCTCTTCGCCGCAGATGTAGGCGCCGAAACCGTGCGCGCCGTGCAGCTGGAAGCTGAAGTTCGAACCGAGGATCCTGTCGCCGAGGAATCCGGCCGCACGGGCTTCTTCCAGGGCGGCTTCGAAGCGGTCATAGACCTCGAAGATCTCGCCGTGGATGTAGTTGTAGCCGACGCTGATGCCCATCGCGAACGCCGCGATCGCCATGCCTTCGATGACGATGTGCGGGTTGAACATCAGGATGTCGCGGTCCTTGCAGGTGCCCGGCTCGCCTTCGTCGGAATTGCAGACGAGGTACTTCTGCCCCGGGAACTGGCGCGGCATGAAGCTCCACTTCAGGCCGGTCGGGAAGCCTGCGCCGCCACGGCCGCGCAGGCCGGAGGTCTTCACTTCGGCGATGACCTGCTCGGGCGTCATCGGCTCGCCGGTGGCGCCTTGAAACTCACCGGTCAGGATCTTGCGCAGCGCCTGGTAGCCGCCGCGCGCGACGTAGTCCTTCAGCGACCAGTTGCTGCCGTTCAGGTCGGCATAGATCTGCGCGCCGATGTGGCGGCCGTGAAAGCAGGTCTCGGCGCCGGTGGACTGGAACTTCGAGAGGTCCAACAGGGATTGCGACATGGTTCGGTTCCCGTTTCCCGTCATTTCGCGGCGCGCAGCGTGTCGACGAGCTCGTCGAGGCGCTGTTCGCTCATGAAGCTGCACATCTGGCGGTCGTTGACCAGCATCACCGGCGCATCGGCGCAGGCGCCCAGGCATTCGCTCTTCTGCACGGTGAAGAGGCCGTCGGCGGTGGTGCCGCCCTCTTCGACGCCGAGCCGGCCGCACAGGTGCTCGAGCGCGGTCTGGCCGCTGCGCAGCTGGCACGGCAGGTTGGTGCAGACGTTGAGCTTGAACTTGCCCCGCGGCTGCTGGTTGTACATGTTGTAGAAGGTCGTCACCTCGTGCACCGCGATCGGCGGCATGCCGAGGTACTCGGCGATCAGCTTCTCGCTGTCGGCCGAGACGAAGCCCTGCTCCTGCTGCACGATGGCCAGGCAGGCCAYCACGGCGGACTGCTTCTGGTCGGCGGGGTACTTGGCCACTTCGCGGTCGAAGCGGACGCGGGTCGATTCCGAAATCATCGGTCGATCTCTCCAAACACGATGTCCATGGTGCCGATCACGGCAACGGCGTCGGCGATCATGTGGCCGCGGGCCATCTCGTCGAGCGCGGCCAGGTGCGCGAAGCCGGGGGCGCGGATCTTCAGGCGGTACGGCTTGTTCGCGCCGTCACTGACGATGTAGATGCCGAACTCGCCCTTCGGGTGCTCCACCGCCGCGTAGGCCTCGCCCTCGGGCACGTGGAAGCCTTCGGTGAAGAGCTTGAAGTGGTGGATCAGCTCTTCCATGCTGGACTTCATGTCCACGCGCCCGGGCGGCGCGACCTTGTGGTTCGCGGTGATCACCGGGCCGGCGCCTTTCGCCGAGTCTGCGCGCAGCCAGTCCACGCACTGCTGCACGATGCGGTTGGCCTGGCGCATCTCCTCGACGCGCACCAGGTAGCGGTCGTAGGTGTCGCCGTTGACGCCGACCGGCACGTCGAAGTCCATCTTGTCGTAGACGTCGTAGGGCTGCTTCTTGCGCAGGTCCCAGGCGATGCCCGAGCCGCGCAGCATCGCGCCGCTGAAGCCCAGGTTCAGCGCACGCTCGGGGCTCACGACGCCGATGCCGACGGTGCGCTGCTTCCAGATGCGGTTGTCGGTGAGCAGCGTCTCGTAGTCGTCGACGTTCTTCGGGAAGCGCTTGCTGAAATCCTCGATGAAGTCGAGCAGCGAGCCCTGGCGGTTCTGGTTCAGCCGTGCGATGGCCTTGGCATTGCGGACCTTCGAGGCCTTGTACTGCGGCATCGTGTCGGGCAGGTCGCGGTAGACGCCGCCCGGGCGGAAGTAGGCCGCGTGCATGCGCGCACCCGACACCGCCTCGTACATGTCGAAGATGTCCTCGCGCTCGCGGAAGCAGTAGATGAGGATGTTCATCGCGCCGCAGTCGAGCCCGTGCGCACCCAGCCACAGCAGGTGGTTCAGGATGCGGGTCAGCTCGGAGAACATCACGCGGATGTACTGCGCGCGCAGCGGCACGTCGACGCCCATCAGGCGCTCGATGGCCAGGCAGTACGCATGCTCGTTGGCCATCATCGACACGTAGTCGAGGCGGTCCATGTAGGGCAGCGACTGGATGTAGGTCTTGCTTTCGGCGAGCTTCTCGGTCGCGCGGTGCAGCAGGCCGATGTGCGGATCGGCGCGCTGGATGACCTCGCCGTCGAGCTCCAGCACGAGGCGCAGCACACCGTGCGCGGCCGGGTGCTGCGGGCCGAAGTTCAGCGTGTAGTTCTTGATCTCTGCCATGTCGTTGCCTCGAGGCGCGAGCCTCTAATGCAGGCCACCGTAGTTGTCTTCGCGAATGATGCGCGGCGTGATCTCGCGCGGCTCGATCGTCACCGGCTGGTAGATCACCCGCTTCTGCTCGGGGTCGTAGCGCATCTCGACGTGCCCGGAGGTCGGGAAATCCTTGCGGAACGGGTGGCCGATGAAGCCGTAGTCGGTCAGGATGCGGCGCAGGTCGACGTGGCCGTCGAACAGGATGCCGTACAGGTCGAAGGCCTCGCGCTCGAACCAGTTGGCCGAGTTCCAGATCTCGTTGACCGACGCCACCATCGGCAGGTCGTCATCGGGTGCGAACACCTTCAGGCGCAGCCGCCAGTTGTGCGTGATCGACAGCAGGTGCGAGGCCACGCAGTAGCGCAGGCCTTCGTTCGGCTGGTCCTTGTACGACGAATAGTCGAGGCCGCACAGGTCGACCAGCTGCTCGAAGCGCAGCGTGGGGTCGTCGCGCAGCGCGAGCGCCACCGCGGCGTAGTGCTCGGCGGTGACGGTCAGCGTGAGTTCACCGCGGTCGCGCACCAGGCGCTTGATCTTGCCGGCAAAGGCCGCTTCGAGCGCAGCCTGCAGGGTATCGAGTTTGCTCATGCAGGCTTTCAGCGGGCGATGGTGTTTTCGCGGCGGATCTTGGTCTGCAGCTGCAGCACGCCGTACAGCAGCGCCTCGGCCGTCGGCGGGCAGCCGGGCACGTAGACGTCGACCGGCACGATGCGGTCGCAGCCGCGCACCACCGAGTAGCTGTAGTGGTAGTAGCCGCCGCCGTTGGCGCACGAGCCCATCGACAGCACCCAGCGCGGCTCGGCCATCTGGTCGTAGACCTTGCGCAGCGCCGGCGCCATCTTGTTGCACAGCGTGCCGGCGACGATCATCAGGTCGCTCTGGCGCGGGCTGGGGCGGAACAGCATGCCGAAGCGGTCGATGTCGTAGCGGGCCGCACCCGCATGCATCATCTCGACCGCGCAACACGCGAGGCCGAAGGTCATCGGCCACAGGGATCCGGTCTTCGACCAGTTGATCAGCGTGTCGACGCTGGTCGTGACGAAGCCTTCTTTCAGAACGCCATCAATGCTCATCTGATTACTCCCAGTCCAGGGCGCCTTTTTTCCATTCGTAGGCGAAGCCGACGACGAGGATGCCGAGGAAAACCATCATCGACCAGAAGCCCGCGGGGCCGATCTCCTTGAGCGACACCGCCCACGGGAAGAGAAACGCGATTTCCAGGTCGAACAGGATGAAGAGGATCGCGACGAGGTAGTAGCGCACGTCGAACTTCATGCGCGCGTCCTCGAAGGCCTCGAAGCCGCATTCGTAGGGGGAATTCTTCGCGGAGTCCGGCTTGTGCGGACCCAGCAGGAAACCGAGCACCTGAGGCGCTACGCCTACCCCTACGCCGACCAGGATGAACAGGATGACGGGCAGGTAGGGAGCGAGGTTCATGGTGTGGTTTGAGCGGTCTTGAAACAAACAAGGCACTGGGTAAGTGCCTCGTTCAAAGATCTGGTGCCGTCGGCGAGACTCGAACTCGCACAGCTTTCGCCACTACCCCCTCAAGATAGCGTGTCTACCAATTTCACCACGACGGCTGCACTCAAAAATTGCTGTTCGGTTGGCATGAGGACTGGCTTACCGAACAGCCGTAAATTCTAACCTCAAAGACCTCGGGTTTACGCGCTGTGCACCGCAGTGCAGCAC
>NZ_JBFUGN010000373.1:0-5498 GCF_056402895.1 Rhizobacter sp. P3_B12
AGCGCATCCTGCGGATGGCGCGGCGCTACGGCACCGCGAGCGGAAAGTTGTTCGTCGAGCGCTATGCGGACGCGCCGGGCGAGCGGGCGACACCGGCGTGGCAGGAGCAGCGCTGGGTGCGGCTGCAGGCGCTGCTGGTGGGCTTGCGCGGCTGGCTGAAGGGCGCGGCCTCGGCGGCGGCGAGCCAGGCGCACACGGTGCCCCTGCAGGAGGCGATCGAGGCGGCTCGGTGCGTGCGGCCGCTGCGCTGCCGCAAGCACGAGCCGGAGCAGCCGGACGAGCAGACGTGCCGCTGCGAGTGCCTGCTGGGGCCGGATGGCAAACCCGGCTGCAAGGACGAGACCCGGCCGCTGAAGCCCGACGAGGCGGCTCAGTTGCAGGCGCTGCTCGAAGGCGTCGAGGCGCTGGAGGCGAAGTTCCGAGAGAACGATGCGCCGCAGCCGTATCACCCGCTGCCGGCACCGGAGTTGCGGTTGCGCACGCCGGTGTAGTCATCACCCGTATGGAAGGCTCCGCCGGCCTTGGATCCATGGTTTGCTTGTGGCCCGAAGAAATCTGCCCAGGCTTTCCGCGCAAAGTCGGATGCACGATTGATCCACCAAGAATGCCCAACGGCCGTTCATGGACGGGCCGCAATCGTAGGTCATGATGAATGCTGGCTTGAAGATGTCCGCGATGAGCCGCTCGTCGCGACCGATGGACATCGAGAGCTGCTGATCTCCGGCATTCGAGTCGCACAGCTTGCATGTGAACTCAGCAGGGTTCACCTGCCATTCAGCAAGGCGCTGGCGCAGGCGTCGCAACGAGTCGATCCGAAGGACGACCTGCGGCAACTCGATCCGGAAGTCTCGAATCAGGGCGGCGTCCCTCAAGGGACGATCCCGTTGCCACATCTGCCGCTCGAGGGTCAGGGACCCAGTCAACTGTCCTTCGGTTTGCCAGGAACTTGCTGAACGACAGGCCATGCAGGCTCTTCCATCGGAGGACCTGATCGACCAAACTACAGGGTCCRGGTCGAGTTCAATCATGAGAGTCTGCCCGACCAGCAGATGACTTGTGAGGCCTTCCCGAGATGGGTGGCGCCGTGACCACGAACGCGGTATGAATCTGCCGTTCCTCGGTGCCATATCCCGCCTTCGACTCGGGCGACGACAAGCCCATGCGCGGCAGCCCGCAAGCACACTTCAATGGCCGCATCGACGTTCAGCTTCATGAGCGTGCGGCCATGCATGTCGAAGAAGTCCCGGGACGTGGTGTGAAGACGATTTCGTTCAAGCCGGGTCATCAACGATCTCCATTCACTTGACGAGGCGCTCGGTCGTGGGAGGTGTCCATCTCTTGAGGTAGTTGGCGGGATGCCCTCAGCTATGGAGTGTGGTACCCGGGGGCAAGGTCACTTCTTCGCTTGTCGCAGGGTTCCCGGCGACAGGCAGGGAGCGGAAACTGAGGCTCGAACAGCGCGGGCGAGAACGGAGCGCGAACGGAAACTGACCCGGGAGGAATTCCGGCGGCAACCACGACTTCTTGCCCCTCTCCTCCGCGAAGCACGAGACCGCACTCGACCATTACATCCTGGTCTTCGTAGATCAGTTTTTCGGCCCAGACCACGTCGATCGGCTGGAGTTCACTTCTATGGGTGACCACGGTCGTAGTTCCAGCTGGCGTCGAAAGGTGCGTCAAGCGGATGTTGAGGCTGCCGACCTCTTGCCACTCAGCTACCTCCGTGCAAGCAGAGGAAAACTCAAGCACGAATCCTGACTCGAAGACGAACGAAAGCTCCCAAGCCACCTGCAGCGTATGCCCTTCGGGCAAGACATAGGCGACCAATTTGCGGCCTTCCAGCAAGCGCCCGAGTGCTCCGCAATCAACTCCTTCGCACTGATACCTGAAGGCCCTCTTTCCGTTCGGCATCAACTCAGGGGTAGTGAAGGGTTTCATGGGGTCTGCTCCCGTTCGCTGGTATGTCAATGCTTTGTCCACCACTGCTGTTCTTTGGCCGGCCAAAAATCCCGTTCGCACCTATCAGACTCCCCGGCGGAGCCTTGTCGCCCGGTTGCCACGGACGCGCACCGCCGGTCAACTTCTGGAGATCGGCATCAAAGTCACCCGTCCCGCCGTACTCAGGTTTTAGTGGCCCGCTCGTGTGCTTCGTTCCACCCTTGTTGGGCCCGGCCCTTGGGTCCCCCTGATCCCCAACAAGAACGTCCGGAAGAGGAGGCACGTTGTCTGCCCCATTCTCATTGAACATCCGATCCCAGGCCCGCCCGAGCGCCTGCGCACAGCGCCCGTAGACATTGCTGACCGCCTCGCTGGCCGCCTGGATCGCGCGAATCGTCGCCTCGGCGAGCACCTTGTTCTCGGCGGTGCCCGGCACGGCCGCCGGCGGCAGCGGGATCGGCAGGCCCGGCATCGGGGCGTACTGCAGCCCGCTCGGGTCGACGTACCCGGTGGGCTGGCTGTCGACATAGCTGTAGGTGTTGATGCCGCCGACCAGCCCGATCGGGTCGGACTGGTGGTAGCGCCCGGTCTGCGGGTCGTAGTAGCGCTGGCCGTTGTAGAACAGCCCCGATTCGGCATCGGCGTACTGGCCGGGGAAGCGCAGCGGGAAGGCGAGCGGGCCGAGGCCGCTCGGGTCGATCTCGGGCGCGGTGCTGCCGAAGGGCTCCGCCAGCCAGCGCCAGCGCGTGGCGCCCTGCAGGTCGACGACGAGCCGCGGCGTGTCCAGGTGATCGGCGTGGATGAAGTGGATTCGCGGTGCCTCGCCGGCATTCGCTGCGGGCATCACGATCGCCACCGGGATGTGGCCGAGCCAGACGTATTCGCGCACCGCGGCGCCTGACGCGTCGTACTCGCCCAGCAGTTGGCCCTGGTGGTCGTGCACGAAGATCAGCGTGCCGGCGGCACTGCCGTCGCTCTTGCGGATGCGCTGCCCACCGGTGTCGTAGCTGTACGCGGTGGTGACGCCGTTGCGGGTCAGCGTGGCGAGCTGGCCGGCGAGGTTGTAGGTCGCGCCGTAGTCCGCGCCGATCACGTGGCCGGCGCTGTCGTGCGAGAAGCTGCGTGCCGGGTTGCTGATCGCATTGAGCCGGTTGCTCGCGGGTTCAACGGCGTAGCTGCTGGCGCTGCCGTTCAGGCTGAGCACATTGCGGTTGCCGGAGGCGTCATAGCTCAGCGCCCAGCTCGCGTGGGCGCTGCCCACGCTCGTCAGCCGGCCGTTGCCGTCGTAGCCAAACTGCTGGTCCAGCGCCGGCTGCGGCGTGCCGTCGGGCAGCCAGTGCGTGTAGCCCGCGACGCGGTCGGCCGCGTCGTAGGTGAGGTCGCGGAACATCGGCCCGAGGCGCTGGCGCACGATGCGCCCGCTCAGGTCGCGCCAGCGTTCGTGAGGCAGCGGGCCGGCCTGCATCTGCCAGGCCCAGCTGCGCACCGCGCTGCCGAAGGGCTCCCAGCGGATCTCGCCGAGCAGCGGCACGGCGGCATTGCCCGCATCGGTGGCGAAGCTCAGCGAGGTGGCCTGGCCTTGCGTGTAGCCGATGGACAGCACGCCGCCCGACGGATAGGTCAGCGCGGTCAGCTTGCCGCGGGTGTAGGTGTACGCAACGGTGTGCACGACGGGCGCGGGGTTGGCGCCGCCGACAGCCTCGATGCGCTGCACGGTGGCAGCAGGCCGGCCCTGGCCGGTGTAGCGGTACAGCGCCGAGCCGGCGGGGAAGCGGCTGCTGGTGAGGCGGCCACCGCCGTAGGCGAAGTCGGGGCCGGTCTGGCTGTACGACCAACCGAGACTCAGCTCCGCTTCACCCGGGCGGCTGAAGACGAGGCCGGTCAGCCGGTGATCGGGGTCATGACGGTAGGTGGCGAGAACACCGCGACTGTCGGTGCGCGCGCGCAGGGTGCCGTTCGCGTCCCACGTGAGCGTGGTGGTGCCGGTGTCGGGGCTGATCACCTGCGTGACGTCGCCGAAGCCGTTGCGCACGTAGCGTGTGGCCAACGCACGCGGGTCGGTGACCTGGGTGTTGCGGTTCAGGCCGTCGTAGGTGAAGCCGGTGCGGCCCTGCAGCGGGTCGGTCCGCGCCGTCAGCCGGTACAGCCGGTCGTAGGCGAAGCGGGTGTCGAGATTGAGCCCGGGCACCTCGGGGGCCTGCGTCTGCAGGGTCAGCTGGCCCTGGGCGTCGTACTCGTAGCGGGTGACCGGTGCCGGGGACACCGGCGCAGGGGGCAGCGATTGGGCGTTGGCATCGAAACACACCAGCGCGGCTGCGGCGAGAACCGGGAGCAGCATTCGCATCGTCATCATGGCCGCTCCACCTGTTGCTGCACGCGCCCGAGCAGATCGATGCTGCGAGCCAGTTGCCGGGTCAGCGCGCCGTCGGGGGCATTGATCGTTTTCCCGGTCACGTTGCCTGCGGCGTCGAGCTGGAAGCCGATGCGGTGGCCGAGGTGGTCGAAGGCCGCGGTCCGGCGATGCGCGTCGTCGTAGGCGTAGCCGACCCAGCCGCCGTCGCCATCGCTGATGCGGGTCAGCTGGCCGACCGGGTCGTAGGCGAAGCTGACTGCTTCGCCATCCACCGTCGTGCTCAGCAGCCGTTGCATCGCGTCGTAGGTGTTGTTCGTGACGCTGCCGTCGGGCGCGATGCGCTGCAGCACCTGCCCATGGCGGTTGTAGGCGGTGAACTGCGTCACGTCGCCAGTGGCCGTGGTGATGCGCTGGAGATCGCCCTGCGTGTGGTCGGCGGTGGTGTCGGCGTAGTGAACGTAGGTGGTGGTCGTTTCGCCGTTCGATCCCTGCTCGGTCGCGGTCAGAACCTGCCCGTACGCGTTGTAGGTCCAAAGGGTGACGCGATCCGGCTCGGCCTGCAGCGATGCACCGAAGCCGAGGTGTCCGTCGCCGTCCGTGGTGGACTGCACGACCTCCTTGCACAGCACGGCAATCGGCTTTCTGTCGGGCAACAGCGCATCGGCGGGGGCGCAGGCCGCCGGTGCCTGCGCATTGAAAGGGTCAGGCTGCCCGTTGTAGATGCGGGTCACGATGCGGCCGGGCTCGGCGCGCCGTGTCTCGAACCGCCAGTCCGGGTGCCACTGCCGGCTGAATTTGCGGGTGGTCGCAGGCAGCACGGCACCCTCGGCGAGCATGACTGCGCAGCTGTGCGAGGTGCTCAGTCCCTCGACGCGCCGGATCTGCCGACGCCTGTCGTCGTACGCAAGGCAGACGCGCGCCTGGTTGAAGTCATCCTTCTCGATGAGATTGCCGGCGCTGTCGTGCAGCCAGCGGCGCGTGGCGGCGGAACACCCGCTGCCGGCAGGCTGCGAGGCCGAGTTCAGGAAGGCCACGCCGCCCAGCGTCTGGTAGCCCAGCACGCGAGTCGCCCCCAGGGCGTCGGTCACGGTGGTCGAGCCCGCCGCATACGCCAGCACGGTTCGGTCGACACCGCCGGCACGTTCTGAACTCGTCGCGCGTCCGCTGTCGTCGAACGACCAGCTGGCGTGGCGTGCACCGTTCTGAT
>NZ_JBFUGN010000374.1:0-5496 GCF_056402895.1 Rhizobacter sp. P3_B12
GCGTCTTCGAGTGCACCGAGTCGCTCGCCGACATCACCCGGGCCAGTGTGTTCGCCGAGGCCGGCAAGCAGACCGAGACCTTCGTGCGCTTCTCGACCGTCGGCGGCGAGAAGGGCAGCGCCGACACCGAGCGCGACCCGCGCGGCTTCGCGCTGCGCTTCTACACCGAAGACGGCAACTGGGACCTGGTCGGCAACAACACGCCGATGTTCTTCATCAAGGACGCGATCAAGTTCCCCGACTTCGTCCACACGCAGAAGCGCGACCCGCAGACGAACCTGAAGTCGGCGACGATGATGTGGGACTTCTGGAGCAAGGCGCCGGAGAGCCTGCACCAGGTCACGATGCTGTTCAGCGACCGCGGCACGCCCGACGGCTACCGCCACATGGACGGCTTCGGCAGCCACACCTTCAGCCTGGTCAACGCGGGCGGCGAGCGGGTGTGGGTCAAGTGGCACCTGAAGACGCAGCAGGGCATCAAGAACCTGCTGCCCGAGGACGCGGCGCGGCTGGCCGGCAGCGACCCCGACCATGCGCAGCGCGACCTGTTCGGCGCGATCGCGGCGGGCGACTTCCCGAAGTGGAACGTCTTCATCCAGGTGATGACCGAGGCCGAGGCCGCGACGTGGGAGGCGCGCACCGGCTGGAACCCGTTCGACCTGACCAAGGTGTGGCCGCACAAGGATTTCCCGCGCATTCCGGTGGGCGTGCTGGAGCTGAACCGCAACCCGGTGAACTACCACGCCGAGGTGGAGCAGGCCGCGCTGTCGCCGGCCAACATCGTGCCGGGCCTGGGCTTCAGCCCCGACAAGATGCTGCAGGGCCGGCTGTTCGCGTACCACGATGCGCAGCTGTACCGCGTCGGCACCAACCACCAGCACCTGCCGGTGAACCGGCCGCGCTGCCCGGTGCACCACCAGCAGCGCGACGGCAGCATGGCCGGCAGCGCGGGCGACCCGAACGGCAGCAGCGCCGCGCAGAACTACGAGCCGGTGCAGGCGGGCGGCAGCGCGCCGCAGGGCTTCGGGCACGGTGACGCCGGCTGGCCGCTGGATGGCACGGCCGGTCGCTACGACGAACGCGGCGAGTCGGACGACTTCACGCAGGCCGGCAACCTGTTCCGCCTGCTGCCGGCCGACGAGCAGGAGCGCCTGACGAGCAACATCGCGAACGCGATGCGCGGCGTGCCGTCGGACGAGATCCGCCAGCGGCAGATCGGGCACTTCACGAAGGCCGATCCGGCCTACGGCGCCGCGGTGGCCCGCAAGCTGGCCGAAGGGGGTGCACGATGAAGACCGTCCGCCTCGCGATCGGGATGCTGATCAACGGCCTCGGGTTCGGGATTCTCATCACGCACTGGATCAGCTGATCGGCATACTGGCGAGATGCATGCAGCCACCCTGAACGCACTCGCCAGTTTCCCCGACCAGCTCGCGGCCTTCTACGCCGAGGTTCCCCGCGGGTACGAGACCTTCGTGCCCGACAGCTGGGACGGCGTGCCGAGCGAGGCCTTGTCGCCGCTCGCGCAGCTGTGCCACGTGCGCGACATCGAGATCGACGGCTACCACGTGAGGTTGCAGCGCACGCTGGACGAAGACCGGCCGCTGCTCGCGTCGATCGACACCGATGCGCTCGCGATCGAGCGCGGCTATGCGCATGCCGATGCGGCGCAGGTGCTGGCGGCGTTCCGCCTGGCCCGCGAGCAGACGATGGCGCTGCTGCGGCGCATCGAGCCGCCCCAGTGGGAGCGCACTGCCGTGTTCGAAGGCTATGGCGCGCTGACGCTGCGCAGCCTGGTGCACTACCTCGCGAGCCACGACCAGCAGCACCTGGCCGGCTTGCAATGGCTGCTCGGCAAGATCGACGCGGCGCGCGCCGCGTCGGCCGTCAGCTGAATCCTTACCAGCTGAGCGGATTGACGCGGTAGAACCGGCTCAGCTCGGCGAACAGCGCCGGATGCTGCGCGGCCATCTGCGGCGCCTGCTCGAAGAACACCTCGCTCGCGACCGCGAAGAACTCGGCCGGGTTGGTGGCGCCGTAGTGGCTCAGCAGCGATTCTTCGCCGCGCTCGGCCTGCTGCTGCAGCAGCGCGAATTCGCTGCCGAACACCTGCGCCCAGCGCGCGCGGTGGCGGCGGCCGATCCACGGGGCGCCGTTCGCGTCGCCGTTCTCCTGGTCGAGCTGGTGCGCGAACTCGTGGATCACGACGTTGCGGCCGTCGTCCGCCTCGGCGGCGCCTTCCAGCGCGTCGTGCCACGACAGGATCACCTGGCCCTGCGACCACGATTCTCCGGCCAGCACCTGGCGCTGCTCCTGCAGCACGCCGGCCGGGCCGGTGTGCACCTTGTCGACGACGAAGGCGCCCGGGTAGACCAGCACCTGGCTCAGGCTCGGGAAGTAGCCCGGCCGGCGCTTGTTCAGCAGCAGCAGGCAGGCCTGCGCGGCGATCGTCACGCGCATCGCCTCGGTCACCTCGAGGCCGCCGCAGCCGATGAACACCTTCTCGGCGAGGAACACCTGCATGTGCTTCTTCAGCTGCAACTGCAGGTCGGCCGGCATGCCGCGCACATAGGGCACATGCCGGCGCAGGATCTGTCGCCATTCGGCCGGGAACGGGCGGGCGCGCACCCGGCGGCGGCGCAGCTCGATCCACGACGGTTCGCCGATCAGCCAGGCGATGAAGGCGCCGACGAGGCACACGACGATGATGAGGGTCAGCATGGTCCGGTGTGTCCTTGTCGGTGGAGATTCCCACGTGGAGCCGGGCTCCGGCATTTCAATGCGAGTGTGCGGCGGGAGCTTGCCTCCAAAGGTAACCGCCGGCCCCACTGCTACAGTGGCGACCGCTTTTCACGGCCCGCGCCCCATGTCACATCCCATCGTCATCCTCGGCACCGGCCTCGCCGGCTTCACGCTCGCGCGCGAACTGCGCAAGCTCGACACCACGACCCCGCTCGTCATCGTCAGCCGCGACCAGGCCGGCTTCTATTCGAAGCCGATGCTGTCGAACGCGCTGGCCGGCAAGAAGACCGCCGCGTCGCTGGTGATGAAGCCGGCCGAGAAGATGGCGGCCGAGCTCAACGCGACGCTGCGCGCGAACGCGGTCGTCGCACGCATCGACACCGCGGCGCAGGTGGTCGAGCTCGATGGCGGCGAGAGCATCGCGTACCGCGACCTGGTGCTCGCGCTCGGTGCCGATCCGATCCGCGTGCCGCTCGGCGGCGATGGCGCCGACGACGTGCTGTCGGTCAACGACCTCGACGACTACGCCCGCTTCGCCGACCGGCTCGACGGCGTGCAGCGCGTCGCGATCCTGGGCGCCGGGCTGATCGGCTGCGAGTTCGCGAACGACCTGCTCGCGCGCGGCATCGCGCCGACGGTGATCGATCTGGCACCGCGCGCGCTGCCGCGCCTGCTGCCGGAGCAGGCCAGCACGCGGCTGCGCGAGAAGCTGGAGACGGCCGGCGTGGGCTTTCGCTTCAACACCTCGGTCGCGGCGGTGCAGCGCGATGGCAAGGGCTTCACGCTGACGCTGAAGGATGGCGGCACGCTCGCCGCCGACCTGGTGCTGTCGGCCGTGGGCCTGCGCCCGCGCACGGGGCTCGCGCACGCCGCTGGCATCACCACCAACCGCGGCATCGTGACGAACCGGCTGCTCGCGACCAGCGTGCCGAACGTGCATGCGCTGGGCGACTGCGCCGAGGTCGACGGCCACACGCTGCCCTATGTGATGCCGATCATGCAGCAGGCCCGCGCACTGGCCGCGACGCTCGCCGGCAAGCCGACGCCTGTCGTCTACCCGGCGATGCCGGTGATCGTGAAGACGCCGGCCYGCCCGACCGTCGTGTGCCCGCCGCCGCTCGATGCCTCGGGCGCGTGGACGGTGACGCTCAGCGACGAGGGCTGCGATGCGCGCTTCCACAGCGGCGACGGGCAGCTGCTCGGCTTCGCGCTGCTCGGCAGCGCCACGGCGCAGCGGCAGGCGCTGGTGCCGCAGGTGCCGGGGCTGCTGGTCTAGCCTTTCACGCGGCCTTCAGGCGCGCTGCAATGCGCCGCGCCGCCGCGTTGCCGTGAAAGAACGCCTCCTCGAATACCGAGTACCCCGACAGGTCCGCATGCGCGAACTGCACCCGGCCGCTGCCTGAGGCCAGTGCCGCCAGCGCGGGGCTGCCGCGCACGCCGGGCAGCGGAATGCTCATCGCGTGGCCGTAGCGCATCAGGTCCATGCGCACCAGCTTGTCGGGCAGGTCAGGGTGGGCGCCGACCAGCGTCTGCACGACCGCCTGCGACCAGGCCTGCCACGGCTGCTCCAGCAGGCGCTTGCGCTGCGCGATCAGCTGCGCCTCGTTGTCGCCGCCCAGCGCCCAGTAGACCGTCAGCACGGTCGGCCCGGGGTAGGGCCGCGTCGCCTGGTGCATCGCGTCGACATACCCGAGCGTGCTGCTGCCGTACAGCACGTTGTCCCACGAGGGCGGCGCGCCGGGCTGGTCGACCAGCGCGTCCGACAGCTGCAGGTTCGCGACCAGCCACGGCGCATGCCGCATCCCGGCCACCGCCGCCTGCAGCGCCGCCGGCGGCGTGCGCAGCACGCGGGCCGAGATGAACAGCGGCGTCGCGAGCACCGCGTGCGCCGCGGTCCAGCGTTCGGTGCGCTGCGCCTTCGCGTTCCACAGGTCCAGCGTCACCTCGCGCTTCCCCTCCTCGAGCGCCAGCGCGACGCAGCCGTCGTGCAGCCGGCCGCTCAGCGGCGTCGCCAGCCGCTGCGCGAGCCAGGCGTTGCCTTCGGGCCAGGTCAGCACGCCGTCGTCGCGCGCCCGCACGTCGCGCGTGTCATCCCCCGGCGCATGGAAGCCGTGCCGGCTCGCGAAGTAATGCAGCCCGGCCCAGGCCGACACCTGCGCGGCACCGGCACCGTAGTCGTCGCGGCAGCAGTAGTCCAGGTACCAGCGCAACGGCGGTGCGGTGATGCCCTGGTCGTCGAGCCAGCGCGCGAAGGTCACGCCGTCCAGCGCCCGCATCGCCGGCGTCCACGCGGTGCGCGCCGTCGGCAGTGCGAAGCTGCCGGCCGGGCCGGCCAGCGACACCAGCTCGGCGAAGCGGCGGTACTGCGCCAGCGTCGCGTCGCGCTGCGATTCGGGCAGCGCCGCGATCGGCGGCAGCAAGCCGTCGTGCCAGTGGCCGTCGATGAAGAGCCGCTCCTGCGGGCTGTGGCACAGGTGGCGCTCGTCCCACACCGCGCGCCCGCCCTCGCTGCGGCGCAGCCCCAGCGATTCGAGCAGGCCGATCAGCTCCACCGCGTCGTCGCCCGGCACCGGCAGGTAGTGCGCGCCGAGCGGGCAGGCCATGCCGCCCATGCGGTGCGCGCGGCTGTTGCCGCCGGCGCCGTCCTCCAGGTCGAACACGTGCACGTCGTCGATGCCGGCCAGGCCGAGCCGACGCGCGCACGACAGCCCGGCGATGCCCGCGCCGACGACGATCACGCCGGCGCGCTTGTGC
>NZ_JBFUGN010000375.1:0-5473 GCF_056402895.1 Rhizobacter sp. P3_B12
CCGTGCACGCTGCGGATGCGCACCAGCCGTTCGCGCGCCCGGTCGCGCATGCCGAAGAACTCGATGCCGTGGCTCGCCCGCTCCATCAGCGGCAGCACGTCGCGCAGGTCGGGGATCAGGTCGGTCGCGCGGCGCAGCGGCTCGTCGGAGAACTGCAGCACCACGTCGCGCAGCGGCACGCCCTCGGCCGGGATGTCGGTGGAGATCCAGTTGTGCGGCAGCCGCGGCCCGGTCAGCACCAGGTGCCCCGGCTCGAAATGCCCGATGTAGTCGCCGACGAACACCTTGCCGCGCGTCTCGATGATCAGGTGCAGCTCGTATTCCTCGTGGTAGTGCCAGCGCACCAGCGGGTTCGGCACGCCGTGCTCCAGGCAGCGCACGTAGCCGTAGGTGCCCTCGGGCTCGTAGCCGAGCTTGGTGTCGCGCACGAAGTCGTGCTCGAGTTCGGGGCTGCGGATCCGGTTCGTGTTCATGGCGGGCTCACAAGGCTCCTCGGCTAGCTCATCACGTTGCCGCCATCGACGTTCAGCGTCTGCGCGGTGATGTAGGCGGATTCTCCACTGGCCAGGAAGACCGCGGCGCCGGCGATGTCGTCCGGCACGCCCATGCGGCCCAGCGGCACCGCCTTGCCGACCGCGATCTTCTTCTCGCCCGGCTGCAGGTGCTCGTGGCGCGCGAAGAGGGCATCGACCTGCCCCCACATCGGCGTGTCGACCACGCCCGGCGCGATGCCGTTGACGCGGATGCCGTGCGGCGCCATCGCCAGAGCCGCCGACTGCGTGTAGCTGATCACCGCCGCCTTGCTCGCGCAGTAGTGCGACACCAGCGCCTCGCCGCGGCGCCCGGCCTGCGACGCGAGGTTGATGATGCTGCCGCGCACGCCGCCCGCGACCATGCGGCGCAGCACCGCCTGCATCGTGAAGAACATGCCCTTCACGTTGACGTCGAACAGGCGCTGGTACATCGCCTCGTCGGAGTCGAGCAGCGGTGCCAGGTCGAACACCGCAGCGTTGTTGAACAGCGTCGTGATCGGCCCCAGGCGTTCCTGCGCGCCGGCGACGAAGCGCGCGATGTCGTCGCTGCGTGCGACGTTGCCGCTCAGGTACTCGAAGCGCCCTGGGTGCTGGTCGACCAGCGCCTGCAGCTCGGGCGCCGGCGTGGCCGGCAGGTCGACGGCAGTGCAGCGCGCGCCCTCGCGCAGGAAGGCCCGCGTCACTGCCAGCCCGATGCCGCCGCCGGCACCGGTCAGCAAGGCGTGRCAATCGGCAAGGCGTTGCGCAGCGGGATAGTCAGCCATGGCCGTTCTCCTTCAGGAACTGTTTGACCTCAGCATGCGCCTGCTGCAACGCGGCCACCAGCCGCGCATCGCCGGCGAGCGGCCCCCACAGCACCGGATCGCGGCTGAACGCGGCCAGCGGATCCGCGCTCTCGAAGATCGCGTGCGCAGCCGCCACGTCCATGCCCTGGTCGTGGTAGGTGTAGCTCAGCTCGCCGCGGTGCCAGCGGCCGAGGAACTCGAAGAACAGCGCCGGCAGCTTCGYGACCGACGCGATCGATGCGCCGCGCGCGAGGCACTCGCGGAAGGTCGGCCACAGGAAGCCGGCGATCTTCGCGTAGCCGTCCATCGCGACGCGCTGGTTGGTGTCTTGCAGATAAGGATTGCTGAAGCGGTCGATCACCACGTCGCGGTACGCGGCGAGGTCGAGCGGATACGGCTTCTGCGACGCTTCCAGCGAGGGGATCACGTCGTTCGTCACGTAGTCGAACGCCATCTTGCGGATCGCCGGGTGCGCCACGTCCTCGTGGATGTACTGGTAGCCGAGCAGCGTGCCGGCCCAGGCGAAGCAGCTGTGGCTCGCGTTCAGGATGCGGATCTTCGCCTCCTCGTACGGCAGCACCGAGGCCACCATCTCGGCACYGGCCTTCTCCCAGGCCGGTCGGCCGTTGATGAAGTGGTCCTCGATGACCCACTGGATGAAGCGCTCGCCCATCACCGGCGCACCGTCGTCGACGCCGGTCGCGGCCTTCACGCGCCCCGCGATGTCGGGCAGCGGGCGCGGCGTGATGCGGTCGACCATGTCGTTCGGCGAGCTGGTGTGCTGCGCGACCCAGGCGTGCAGCGCGGCCTGCTGGCGGCGCGCGAGGAAATCGAGGAAGCCGGCGCGGAAGCGCTCGCCGTTGCCGCGCAGGTTGTCGCAGTTCAGCAGCGTGACCGGGCCGGCGTTGCGCGTGCGGCGCGCGTCGAGGATCGCCGCCATCGCACCGTAGATCGTGCTGCGCGTGGTGCCGGCGAGGTCGCTCGCCAGGTCGGCGAAGCTGTCGTCGAGCCGGTTCTGGTCGTCGAGGTAGTAGCCGGCCTCGGTGACGGTGAACGAGATGATGCGAGTCGCCGCATCGGCGCCGATCTCGATCAGCCCGGCCAGGTCGGGCGTGTACGGCACGATCCTGCGGATCGCGGTGATGCGCTCGTAGAAGCGCTCGCCGGCCGGCGTCACCGTCTCCAGCGTGTAGGCGCCGCCCTGCTTCTGCAGCGCGGCGATGGTGTCGGCCATGTCCGGGCGCAGGTTGCCGCCGGCGATCTGCCAGCGGGTGTCGCCCTGGTCGATCAGGTTCTGCAGGTAGACGGCCTGGTGCGCACGGTGGAACGAGCCGAGGCCGAGGTGGAGGATGGTCAGGGGAGTGGTCGTCGTCATGGAGAAGCTCGCATCGCTAGGCGGCCTGCTGCAGCGGGCGCAGCGTGCGCCCCTGGGCGTCGAAGAGGTGGAGGGCGGTCGCGTCGAAGCTGATGCCGACGCTGTCGCCCGGCTTGAGGGTGGTGCGCTCGCTCTGGCGCGAGACCAGCGGAACGCCTTCGCTGGTGTCGCCGATGCGGGTGTGGATCAGCGTGTCGGAGCCGAGCGATTCGATCAGCTCCACGCGGGCCGCGAGGCCGGTTCCGGCCGCACCGACGCGGACATATTCAGGCCGCACGCCCACCGCGCCGTCGGTGGGCAAGCGTGTGCCCGCCAGGCGCGTCAGCTCGGGCACGGCGGCGGTCTTCACGACGTTCATCTGCGGCGTGCCGATGAACTGCGCGACGAACTGGTTGGCCGGGTGGTCGTACAGGTCCAAGGGCGTGCCGACCTGCTCGATCAGCCCGTCGCGCAGCACCACCACGCGGTCGGCCAGCGTCATCGCCTCGACCTGGTCGTGCGTCACGTAGATGGTGGTCGCGCCGAGGTCGCGGTGCAGGCTCGCGATCTCGACGCGCGTCTGGCCGCGCAGCGCGGCGTCGAGGTTCGACAGCGGCTCGTCGAACAGGAACACCTTGGGCGCGCGCACGATGGCGCGGCCGATCGCCACGCGCTGGCGCTGTCCGCCCGACAGCTCCTTCGGCGTGCGCTGCAGGTACTGCGTGAGGTTCAGGATCTTCGCGGCGCGCTCCACCTTCTGCTGGCGCGTCGCCACGTCGACCTTGGCGAGCTTCAGCGCGAACGACATGTTGTCGAACACCGTCATGTGCGGGTACAGCGCGTACGACTGGAACACCATCGCGAGGTCGCGCTTGGCCGAGGGCACGTGGGTGATGTCGCGGCCATCGAGCTGGATCGAGCCCTGCGTGGTGGCCTCGAGCCCGGCGATCAGCCGCAGCAGCGTCGACTTGCCGCAGCCGGACGGTCCGACGAAGACGATGAACTCGCCCTTCTCGATCTGCAGGTCGATGCCCTTGATGGTGCGCACCGGCCCGAATTCCTTGACGATGCCCTTGAGTTCGAGGAATGACATGGGGTCTCCTTACTTGACGGCGCCGAAGGTCAGGCCTTGGACGAGTTGTTTCTGGCTGAACCAGCCGAACACGATGATGGGAGCGATGGCCAGCAGCGACGCGGCCGACAACTTGGCCCAGAACAGGCCCTCGGGGCTGGAGTACGACGCGATCAGCGCGGCCAGCGTGCCGGCGTGGGCCGAGGTCAGGTTCAGCGACCAGAAGGCCTCGTTCCACGCGAGCACCAGGCACAGCAGCCCGGTGGAGGCGATGCCGCCCATCGTCAGCGGCAGGATCACGTGGCGGAACTCGTCCCACACGGTCGCGCCGTCGAGCCGCACCGCCTCGAGGATGTCGTTGGGCACCTCCTTGAAGGCGCTGTAGAGCATCCACACCATGATCGGCAGGTTGGACAGCGTGAACACGATGATCAGCGCCGGCAGCGAATCCAGCATGCCGGTGGTCTGCGCCATCACGTACACCGGCACCAGCGCGCCGACCGCCGGCATCATCTTGGTCGACAGCATCCACATCAGGATGTCGCGCGTGCGCTTCGTGCGGAAGAAGGCCATCGAGTAGGCGGCCGGCGCGGCGATCATCAGGCCCAGGATCGTCGACACCAGGCTCGTGATCAGCGAGTTCTTGGCATACAGCAGGTAGTCGCTGCGCTCCTGCACCTCGGCGAAGCTCGACAGCGTGGGCGTGAAGAACAGCTGTGGCGGCACCGCGATCGCCTGCATCTCGGTCTTGAACGCGGTCAGGCCGAGCCACAGCAGCGGGAAGAACAGCAGCAGCGCGATCGCCCACGCGAAGAAGGTGCGGACGTACGGGAAGCCGTTGGGGTAGGTGGTGCTCATGGCTCAGTCCAGGTTCTTGCCGACCATGCGGATCAGGAAGACGGCGGCGATGTTGGCCAGCACCACCGCGAACAGCGCGCCGGCCGAGGCCACGCCGACGTCGAAGTTCATCAGCGCCTGCTTGAAGATCAGGAACGCGAGGTTGGTGCTCTCGTTGCCGGGGCCGCCGCCGGTGGTGGTGAAGATCTCGGCGAACACGCTCATCAGGAAGATCATCTCGATCATCACGACGACCGCGATCGAGCGGCCCAGGTGGGGCAGCGTCAGGTACCAGAACTGGTGCAGCGCGTTGGCGCCGTCCATGCGGGCCGCCTCCATCTGCTCGCGGTCGAGCGACTGCAGCGAAGTGATGAAGATCAGGCAGGCGAACGGCAGCCACTGCCACGACAGCATCAGGATCACCGAGAACAGCGGCAGGTCGGTCATCCAGTCGACCGGCGTCGCGCCGAAGAAGTGCCACACATGCGCGAGCACCCCATAGATCGGGTTCATCATCATGTGCTTCCACAGCAGCGCATTGACCGTGGGCATCACGAAGAACGGCGAGATCAGCAGCACGCGCACGATGCCCTGGCCGGGGAAGGGCTCGTTGACGAGCAGCGCGAGGCCGACGCCGAGCACGACGGTGATCACGATCACCGCGCCGAGCAGTTCCAGCGTCTGCAGCACCGCCGGCCAGAAGTCCGGGTCGGTGATGAAGTAGTGGAAGTTCTCGATGCCGACGAAGGTCTTGTCGCCGGGCTGCATCAGGTTGTAGTGCACCAGCGAGAACCAGATGGTCATCACCAGCGGGACGATCATCCACAGGAACAGCGTGGTGACCGCCGGCGCCATCAGCGCGCGGGGCAGGAATCGGCTCATGACATGGACC
>NZ_JBFUGN010000376.1:0-5446 GCF_056402895.1 Rhizobacter sp. P3_B12
AGCACCTCCACATGATGCTGGCGGTGAAATGGCTGGGCACGGGCTCGCCGGTCCGGGAGGTGGCGGAGCGGCTGGGCTACGAAAGCTCGGGCAGCTTCGTGACGATGTTCCGCAAGGCGATGGGGACCACACCGGGGCGGTATGTCGCGCAGTGAGTCCGTGTCACGACGCCCGTAGCGTTCACTGGCCCTGGGTCTTCGTCGGCGGATACACCAGCTCATCCCGAGCCGGCGAGTACCGCGCACCGTCCTTCGCCGCACGCTGCAGCTCCGCACCCCTGAACCGTCCGGTTCCCCACCAGAGGCAGGCCCGTGTGGAAGTGCACCGCATCGTCGTCCAGCCGGCGAGCATCTCCGGGCCCGTCATTTCGATGCCCTGGCCGCCCTCGACCGCCAGGGCCTGAAACGCGGCGATCCTGCTGCGCAGCAAGGCCACGCCGTCCTCGGCCTGCTCAGATTGCTCCACCTTCTCGGTGGACGTCGGGATGTGTCGCATGCCGCCAAGCATGAACATCAACTCGATCGGATCGGCACCAAGTCCGATGGATGCCGCACCGAACGGTGGTGCCTCGGACCCTAGACTGGACGCGTTCCAACTCCCGATCCAGGACATGCTTTCAAGCCACACCCCACGCCTGCGCGAGTTGCCGGATGGTGCCGAGCTGGCGCGAAGCCTGCACGTCCGCGCCGGCGTGGGCATCGCGGCCCACGTGCTGCAAGGGCAGGGCCTGGAGATCCTGCGCATGCGCGTGGATCAGCCCGCGCTGATCCTCGTCGACCGGGGCATCAAGGCCATCCGCACGGCGCGAGGTGCTTCCGTCCGGGCCGTGCGGGGGCAGGGCGTGACGCTCGGCGGCAACCAGACCGTCGACTTCACGAACTCGGTGCCGGACGGCACGCACTACGAGGCGCGCTGGCTGTTGTTCGATGACGCGCTGCTGGCCGACGCCCACTACCTCGGCATGGCCTCGCAGGTCGAGCCACCGGGCAAGACGCCGGCGTCGGCGCAGCTGCTGCGACGGGTTCCGGCGAACCTGGCCGACGCTTTCGATCGGGCCTGTCATGCCCTGGCGCTCGGCGAGGAACTGCCTGACGCCGTGGTGCGCCTGCGCGTGCTGGAGGTGATGCAGTGGCTGCTCGAAGAAGGCATCGTGCTGCGCAGCTCCCCGGTCCATCCGAGCGCCTCGGTCAGGCTGCGCGCGTTGATCGCCGGTCGCCTCGACGAGGCGTGGCCGGCAGGCAGGGTGGCCGGCGACCTGGCGCTGTCCGAGGCCACGCTGCGCCGGCGCCTTGCCGCCGAGGGCACGTCGCTGACCGATCTGCTGGCCGATGCCCGGATGGCCACCGCGCTGACGCTGCTGCAGGCCACGACGCAGTCCGTTTCTCAAATCGCGCTCTCGGTGGGCTATGAATCCCCGTCCCGGTTCGCCGTGCGCTTCAGGCATCGCTTCGGCTTTGCGCCCACGGCCGTCCGCGGCCATGACCGCGCGAGCTGACGCTTTCAACCCCTCTCACATCCACCGACTCCCATGCTCACGATCCACCACCTCGGCCATTCCCAATCCGAACGCATCGTCTGGCTCTGCGAAGAGCTGGGCCTGCCCTACGAACTGCGGCACTACACACGCGAGCCGGTCTCGCTGCTGTCACCCCCCGACCTGAAGGCGCTGCATCCGCTCGGCTCGGCGCCGCTGATCCAGGACGGCGAGCTGTTGCTGGCCGAATCGGCGGCCATCGTCGAATACCTCATCGTCAGGCACGGCGGTGGCCGCTTCAAGCCCGGCCCGGCCCATCCGGACTTCGCATCCTTCCTCTACTGGTTCCATTTCGCCAACGGCAACCTGCAGCCGGCGATGGTCCGCATGATCTTCCTGCGCCGCTTGAATCTCCCCGCGGACCACCCGGTGCTGGTGGCGCTGCAGGGGCGGCTCGGCCGGGTCTTCGCGCTGGTGGAAGCCCGGCTCGGCGAGGCGGCCTGGTTCGCGGGCAGCGAGTTCAGCGCGGCCGACATCATGAGCGTGGTCTCGCTCACCACGATGCGCCTCTTTCAGCCGGTCGATCTCGCGCCTTGTCCGAACATCCGGGGGTACCTGCAGCGCATCGGCGAGCGGCCGGCCTATCGGCGGGCGATGGCCAAGGGAGATCCAGACCTGACGCCGATGCTGAGCTGAGGCATTCCCCTCACGCGACCGTCAGCACGATCTTCCCCTGGATGTGCCCGCGGGCGGCGCGCTCGTGCGCGTGCTGGGCATCCGCCAGCGCGAACGTGCTGTCGATGGCGACGCGTACCGTCCCTGCATCGAGCAGCTTCCCGAACGCCGCGAGCTGCGATCCGCTCGAGCGCACCTGCGTCATCGAGACGGTGATGCCCAGCTCCGCGGCTCGGTCCGCCTCGGAGAAGCCGATGAACACCGGGAACAACGCGCCGCCGCGCTTGAGCGTGCGCAGGAAGCGGCCGGTGGTGGGGCCGCCGAGGGTGTCGACGACCAGGTCGAGATCGCGCGCCACGTCCTCGGGCGCGCTGCGGGTGTAGTCGATGAAGTCGTCCGCCCCGAGTCCGCGCAGGAACGATTCGTGCCTACCCGAGGCCACCGCGATGACGTGCGCGCCTTGCCACTTCGCCACTTGCAATGCCAGGTGCCCGACGCCGCCCGCCGCGCCATTGACGAGCAGCTTCCGGCCGTCGAGCGGCACCGGGTGATGACGCTCCGCTTGAAGCGGGTTGGGTTGATCGTGTCCCAGCTCGATCAGGTACTGCCACGCGGTGAGTCCGGCCATCGGTGCCGCCGCGGCGTGCACGTGATCGATGCCGGCAGGCTTGTGCGCCAGCTCTGACGCTGGCGCCGCGACGTACTCCGCATACGCCGCTCCCTCGCCCTTGAGGCCGGGGAACCGGACCATGCCGAACACCTCATCGCCCACCGCGAAGCGATCGACTTCGCCGGCAACCGCCTCGACGACGCCCGACACGTCCGTCCCGGGAATGACGGGGAAGGGCACCCGCGGCCGCCACTCGGAAGGCAGGTTCCTGTACCCCTCGCGCAAGTACCAGTCGGGCGGGTTGATGCCCACCGCGTGAACGCGAACCAGCACCTCGCCCGGCTTCAGCGCGGGCATCGGGGCATCTTCGCAGCGCAGCACCTGTGGACCACCGAACTCGTGCAGCCGGATCGCCTTCATCGTCTTCGTCGTCATCGCCATCTCCTTCACCGTGTTCACCGCGAATTGCGTTGAAGCGAAGTGTGGATATCCGCCACCCGTTTGATAATCCTTGGGCAACTCACTTGACAAGTGCCATGACGGAACAAATCAGCCTGGAACGCCTGACCGGCATCGTCGCGTTTGCGCGCGCGGCCTCGTACGGCAGCTTCACGGCGGCGGCACGCTCGCTGTCGGTGTCGCCATCGGCCGTCAGCAAGACGATCCAGCGCCTGGAGCAGCAGCTGGGGCTGCGCCTGTTCACGCGAACGACCCGCTCGCTGGTGCTGACGCCGGAGGGGCGCGAGCTGCATGAGCGGGCCCTGGTCCTGCTGCGCGCCGCCGAAGAGGTGGTCCAGTCGGCAGCCGCGGTGCGGGCCGAGCCCTCCGGCACGCTGAAGATCGCCGCGCCGCTGCCCATCGGCACGCGCCTGCTCGCGCCGGCGCTGCCGGAGTTCCGGCGTCGCTACCCGAAGCTCCGCATCGACCTGCGGCTGAACGACCGCTTCGTCAACCTCGTCGAGGAAGGCATCGACGTGGCGATCCGCGTCGGCCAGCTCGCCGACTCGACGTTGATCTCGCGCGGCCTCGCGACGAACCACCTCGGCGCGTACGCATCGCCGGCCTACCTGGCGGCGCGCGGAACGCCACGCAAGCCGGAAGACCTCCGGGATCACGACTGCGTGAATTTCCGCTACCAGACCTCGGGGCAGCCGCTGCGCTGGTTGTTCAAGGTCGGCAGCCGCACGATCGAGTTCACGCCCGAAGCCGCGATCGTGGTGGACGTGAGCGACGCGGTCGTCGAGGTGCTGGCGGCCGGTGGCGGCATCGGCATGACGGCGTCGTGGATCGCGGCCCCGTACGTGGAGCGCGGACTGCTGCTGCCCGTCCTCGGCGAGTTCTCGATCGACCGATCGGCGATCACCGCCGTCTGGCCCGAGAGCCGGCGCGGCAACCCGAACGTCAAGGCGTTCGTCGCGTTTCTGGACGAGCTGTTGAGGCTCCGGGCTGAGCACCCTCTATAGCAACAACAACGATTCGTCGTCTTCGCCGTCCTGCGCGAGTTCCTTGCCCTTGCTGTCACTGTCGCGGCCTGATCCGGAAAGCGATGATGCATCGGCCGATGCAGAGGGTGAAACCTGATTCGTGCCGGCTTTCAGCAAACGGGATTCCACGTCAGGAAGTCTCCTTTCAGCGATCGCCGCACCCATGTGATTTTTCTCACTGCTGGCTCGCGCGATCGTCACTTCAAGCTCTCTCAGCTCTCTGGCGGCTTGGTGCAATGCATCGACCTGCTCTTGATTGCCGGCCGGCCGCGATCGCGCCAGTTCCTGCTGGCTTTCAAGATAGTTGGCCAGTCCTTGGTCCGACATTTCCGTGGGCATGTTGGTATGCCCCATGGAGACCGGCATGCCGCCTGACTGCGTCAGCAGCATGTTCATCGTCAGTCGATTGACACGACCAGTGCCGTCATTGAAGGCATGTTCCGCATCCAGCCTGCGCGCCAGTCTTGCCACGGCGAGCGAGGGTGATTTGCCGCCATCGAGGTCCTCATGGTAGGCATCGAAAAGCGTTTGAATGCGGCGCCGCCAAGCCAGGTCCGATGCCTCCGCCGGGCCGGTCGAGATGCGGCTCCTCCCGTCCCCCGAGGGTTCAACCGACAGCCCCAGTCCTGTGAGATTGGCGCCTGTTTCTCGTGTGATTTCGCTGTCGGTCTGCCAGGTGGCTGGGCCGTTTCGATAGTCGCCTGCCGTGGCGCGACTCGAGAGGAGAGGGGTGACGAGGGTGCGATGCAAACGCGCGTAGTCCCGTGCATCGACAGGGCGCTGTTCATTCAGAACGTCCAGCGCTTGCCGATCTGCATCGAGGAAGCTCGACAGTGCACCGGGCTCGCCTCTGCCGAGGGTCCGCCGGCCCGCTGTTTCTCCGGGGCCCGTGCGGTCATAGACCAACGGACCCGATTCATGATTGGCATGCCTTTCATCCACGAACTCACGCCACTTCTCCGGACCACGGTGGTTCCAACGCTCGGACACCGAGGGTCCGGATGAAGGGCGGGCCACGGCCGACGTGCTGGTGGCATGCGAGGAGACGGCGTCGTGAGCCTGTCCTCGTTCCAACGCGTCCAGTTGCGAATAGACCGGGTTGTGGTCTTGTGACGCATCGTCGACCGGCTCACCCCTGAAATAGTTGTGCGCCCGGTGCATGCCGTAGCCGATACCGGCACCCGCAGCCGCACCGGCCAGGCC
>NZ_JBFUGN010000377.1:0-5439 GCF_056402895.1 Rhizobacter sp. P3_B12
CGACCACCGGGTCGCGTTGTGCTTCTCGCTGGCCGCGTTCAACCCGCTGGCGACACCGACGAGCACGGCGAACGGGGTGCCCGTGCGCATCCTCGACCCGCGCTGCGTCGCGAAGACCTTCCCCGACTACTTCGAGGCGCTGTTCGGCGTGGCGCAGCCCGGCCCCGCCGGCGTGCCGGTGATCACGATCGACGGCCCGACCGCCTCCGGCAAGGGCACGCTCGCGAGCGCAGTCGCGCAGGCGCTGGGCTATCACTTCCTCGATTCCGGTGCGCTGTACCGGGCGACCGCGCTGTCGGCGCTGGATGCCGGCGTCACCGAGACCGACGAGCCCGGCCTCGCGAAGATCGCCGCCGGCCTGCAGCTGGCGTTCCACGACCAGCGGATCTGGCTGGCGGGCCGCGATGTGAGCGATGACCTCCGCCAGGAGCATGTCGGCGCGATGGCCTCGAAGGTGTCGGCCTGGCCGGCTGTCCGACAGGCGCTGCACGAGCTGCAGCTGTCGCACCGCCGCCTGCCCGGCCTGGTGGCCGACGGACGTGACATGGGCACGGTGATCTTCCCCGGCGCCGACCTGAAGGTGTTCGTCGTCGCAAGCGCTGCCGTGCGGGCCGAACGGCGCCATAAGCAGTTGATTTCTAAGGGAATTTCGACTAGTATCGATGACCTTCGAGCCGACCTTGAAGCGCGCGACGCCCGGGATCAGAACCGGGCGGTTTCGCCTCTGAAGCCGGCCGAGGGCGCGAAGGTGCTCGACAACTCGGCACTGACCATCGACGAATGCGTCAAGGCAGTGCTGGATTGGTGGGAAGCTTCGCGACACTTCAGTTGAAGCCGGCGCACACCGGCCCCAATTGAATCGATTGGCCCGCTGCCTCCCCTCCTGCACCGCTCTTGGCTCAACGAGAGACGTGCACCGAGACAGCGGATCTTCAACCTAACCGCAACGCAAGTTGCACCCGGAAATCCACATGCCTCAAACCCAAACCGCCACCAACCAAGGCGGCGAATCCTTTGCCGCCCTGTTCGAAGAATCGCTGAAGCGCTCGGAAATGCGCAGTGGCGAGGTCATCACCGCCGAAGTGGTGCGTGTCGACTACAACTTCGTGGTGGTGAACGCAGGCCTCAAGTCCGAAGCCTACGTGCCCATTGAAGAATTCAAGAACGACCAGGGCGAGCTCGAAGTCCAGGTCGGCGATTTCGTGTCGGTGGCCATCGACGCGATCGAAAACGGCTACGGCGACACCATCCTGTCGCGCGACAAGGCCAAGCGCCTGGCCTCGTGGCTGTCGCTCGAGAACTCGCTCGAATCCGGCGAGTTCGTGACCGGCACCGTCAACGGCAAGGTCAAGGGCGGCCTGACCGTCCTCGTGAACGGCATCCGTGCCTTCCTGCCCGGCTCGCTGCTCGACACGCGCCCGGTCAAGGACATGAGCCCGTTCGAGGGCAAGACCATGGAGTTCAAGGTCATCAAGCTCGACCGCAAGCGCAACAACGTCGTGTTGTCGCGCCGTGCCGTGGTCGAAGCCTCGATGGGCGAAGAACGCGCGAAGCTGCTCGAAACCCTGTCCGAAGGCGCGATCGTCAACGGCGTGGTCAAGAACATCACCGAATACGGTGCGTTCGTCGACCTGGGCGGCATCGACGGCCTGCTGCACATCACCGACATGGCCTGGCGCCGTGTCCGCCACCCGAGCGAAGTCGTTCAGGTCGGCCAGGAACTGCAGGCCAAGGTCCTCAAGTTCGACGCCGAGAAGAACCGCGTCTCGCTGGGCATCAAGCAGCTGGGCGACGACCCGTGGCACGGCGTTTCGCGCCGCTACCCGAACGGCACGCGCCTGTTCGGCAAGATCACGAACATCGCCGACTACGGCGCGTTCGTCGAGATCGAGCCGGGCATCGAAGGCCTGGTGCACGTCTCCGAAATGGACTGGACCAACAAGAACGTCGCCCCCAGCAAGATCGTCTCGCTGGGCGACGAAGTCGAAGTCATGGTCCTCGAGATCGACGAAGACAAGCGCCGCATCAGCCTGGGCATGAAGCAGTGCAAGGCCAACCCGTGGGAAGAGTTCTCGACCACGGTGCAGCGCGGCGACAAGGTCAAGGGACCCGTCAAGTCGATCACCGACTTCGGCGTGTTCGTGGGCCTGGCTGCCGGCATCGACGGCCTGGTGCACCTGTCCGACCTGTCGTGGAACGAGCCGGGCGAAGCCGCGGTCCGCAACTACAAGAAGGGCCAGGAAGTCGAAGCCGTGGTTCTGGCG
Organism: Rhizobacter sp. P3_B12; assembly: GCF_056402895.1. Taxonomy (NCBI): domain Bacteria; kingdom Pseudomonadati; phylum Pseudomonadota; class Betaproteobacteria; order Burkholderiales; family Sphaerotilaceae; genus Rhizobacter; species Rhizobacter sp. P3_B12. The sequence continues at coordinate 2,265 of NZ_JBFUGN010000377.1, forward strand.
GTCGATGTCGAGCGCGAACGCATCTCGCTGGGCATCAAGCAGCTCGACTCCGATCCGTTCACGAGCTACACCTCGGTCAATGACCGCGGCATGATCGTCAACGGCAAGGTCAAGACGGTCGACGCGCGCGGCGCCGAGATCCAGCTGAACGACGACGTCACCGGCTACCTGCGTGCTTCCGAAATCAGCCGCGACCGCGTCGAAGACGCGCGCAACGTGCTGAAGGAAGGCGACGAAGTCTCGGCGCTGATCATCAACATCGACCGCAAGACGCGTTCGATCCAGTTGTCGATCAAGGCCAAGGACAACGCCGACCAGCAGGAAGCGATGCAGCGCCTGTCGACCACGAACGAGCGCGAGACCGCCGGTACCACCAGCCTGGGCGCCCTGCTGCGCGCCAAGCTGGACAACCAGAACAACGGCTGATCCCGTCGTTCCCCTGACCGAACCCCGAGGATCAACAGGACCCATGACGCGTTCCGATCTCGTGACCCGGCTGGCAGAGCAGTTCAGCCAGCTGACGCATCGCGACACCGAGTTCGCCGTCAAGACCATCCTGGATGCGATGTCCGATGCGCTCGCGCGCGGGCACCGCATCGAGATCCGCGGGTTCGGCAGTTTCTCGATCAACCGCCGCCCGCCGCGGGTGGGGCGCAATCCCCGCTCCGGCGAGCAGGTGGTGATCCCCGAGAAGCTGGTTCCGCATTTCAAACCCGGCAAGGCCTTGCGCGAAGCCGTCGACGAGCAGGTTCCGCTCGAAGACGACCAGCCGATGCCGATCACGCCGCTGACGGGCACCTGAGCCCGCTGCTCTCTCGCTTCGCGCCGCCGACCTAGAATCGCCGGCAAATGATGCGCGTCGCCGTCTGGCTCTTTCGAGCCTTCATCTTCTTCAGCCTCTTCGCGTTCGCGCTGAACAACCAGCACGACGCCAACGTGCGCTGGTTCTTCGGCCAGGAATGGCATGCCCCGATGGTGTTCGTCGTGCTGAGCGCCTTCGCGTTCGGCTGCGCCTTCGGCGTGCTCGCGATGGTGCCGAGCTGGTGGCGCAACCACCGCCTCGCACAGCACCGCCTGCGGCGCCGCGGCGACCATCCCGAGCTGGCTGACAGCGCCCTGACGCCGTCTTCCGAGCTCCCCACCCGATCCGATTCCCACCCCCCGCGCGATGGACTTTGACTACCAGTGGTTCCTGCTCGGCCTGCCGGTCGCGTTCGCCCTCGGCTGGCTGGGCTCGCGCCTCGACCTGCGGCAATGGAAGCGCGAGCAGCGCGACTCGCCGAAGGCCTACTTCAAGGGCCTGAGCCTGCTGCTGAACGAGCAGCAGGACAAGGCGATCGACGCCTTCATCGAAGCCGTGCAGCAGGATCCGGACACCTCCGACCTGCACTTCGCGCTCGGCAACCTGTTCCGCCGCCGCGGCGAATACGAGCGCGCGGTGCGCGTGCACCAGCATCTGCTGAACCGGGCCGACCTGCCGCGCGCCGACCGCGAGCGCGCGCAGCACGCGCTGGCGCAGGACTTCATGAAGGCCGGCCTGTTCGACCGCGCCGAAGAGGCCTACAAGGCGCTCGAAGGCACGGCCTTCGACACCGAGGCGCGCCTCGCGCTGCTGACGCTGCACGAGCGCTCGCGCAACTGGCGCTCGGCGGTCGAGGTGGCGCAGAAGCTCGAGCGCAGCGGCACCGGCTCGTTCGCGTCGCGCATCGCGCACTACTGGTGCGAGCTGACCCTCGATGCCGATGCGCGCCAGCAACAGGCCGACGGCGACGACGCGCTGCGCCGGGCGCGCAGCGTGGCCCCGCAGGCGGCCCGCCCGAAGGTGGTGGCCGGCCAGCGCGCCTTCGCGCGCGGCGACCATGCACAGGTCATGCAGGCCTGGGGCGAGCTGATGACGACGCACCCGGTCGCGTTCAACCTGGTGGCCCGCGACTACGCGAACAGCGCGATCGCCGCGGGCGATGTCGCCGGTGCCCTGGAGCGGCTGCGCGCGCTGTACGGCCGCGCGCCGACGATGGACCTGCTGGCCGCGATCACGCTGCTCGACCCGGGCGCTGCGGTGCAACGCGGGCGCCTGCTGACGCACCTGCAGACGCAGCCCAGCCTGTCGGCCGCGCAGGAGTTGCTGCGCGTCAGCGCCGGCGACACGCTGAGCAGCGACGAGACGCAGGGCCTGCGCGAGGCCATCGGCCGCGCCGCGAAGCCGCTGCAGCGCTACCGCTGCGCCGCCTGCGGTTTCGAGGCGCAGCACTATTTCTGGCAATGCCCGGGCTGCCTGAGCTGGGACACCTACCCGCCGCAACGCCTGGAGGATTTGTGATGACGGCTTCGATCGACCCCGAGCGCCTGGCGCGCGCGCGCGTGCTGATCGTCGGCGACGCGATGCTCGACCGCTACTGGTTCGGCGCCGTCGATCGCATCTCGCCGGAGGCGCCGGTGCCGGTGGTGCGCGTGAACCGCGAGGAAGAGCGCCTGGGCGGCGCGGCCAACGTCGCGCTGAACGTCAAGACGCTGGGCGCGCAGGCGACGCTGCTGACGGTGGTCGGCAACGACGAGCCGGCGCAGAAGCTGCAGCGGCTGCTCGAGCAGCAAGGCGTCAACACGGTGCTCGGGCGCGATCCGCAGCTCTACACCATCGTCAAGCTGCGCGTGATCGGCCGCTCGCAGCAGCTGATCCGCGTCGACTTCGAGAACCAGCCCGACCACGAGGTGCTGTCGGCGATGCTGGGCGACTACGAGCGCGAGCTGGCCCGCCACGATGCGGTGCTGTTCTCCGACTACGGCAAGGGCGGGCTCACGCACATCCCGCGCATGATCGAGCTCGCGCGCGCCGCGGGCAAGCCGGTGCTGGTCGATCCGAAGGGCAGCGACTACAGCCGCTACGCCGGCGCCACGGTGATCACGCCGAACCGCGCGGAGCTGGCGCAGGTGATCGGCGCCTGGGGCAGCGAGGCGCAGCTGCACGAACGCACCCAGGCGCTGCGCCGCGAGCACGGGCTCAGCGCGCTGATGCTGACCCGTTCCGAAGAAGGCATGTCGCTGTTCGACCAGAACGCCGACGGCAGCGACGCCCACACCCGCGTGCCGGCGCAGGCGCGCGAGGTGTTCGACGTGACCGGTGCCGGCGACACGGTGATCGCGACGCTGGCCGCGATGCTCGCGTGCGGCGTCAACC
>NZ_JBFUGN010000378.1:0-5434 GCF_056402895.1 Rhizobacter sp. P3_B12
CCTTGAGGGCGTCCACTGTGGGGGTGACGTCGTGGACCCGCAACACGCGCGCACCGTTCTGGACGGCCGCCAGCGCTGCCGCCACGCTCGCGACCAGCCGCTCGCCGACCGGCCGCCCGGTGATCGCCCCCAGGCTGCTCTTGCGCGACCAGCCCGCCAGCAGCGGGTAGCCGAGCTGCAGCAGCTCCTGCTGGCGCGCCAGCAACGCGAAGTTGTGCGCGACGGTCTTGCCGAAGCCGATGCCCGGATCGATCACGATGCGCTCGGCGGCAACCCCGCGCTGCGCCAGCGCGGCACCACGGCCGGCGAGGAAATCGCGCACCTCGGCGACCACATCGTCATAGCGCGGCGCCACCTGCATCGATTTCGGCTCGCCCTGGGCGTGCATCAGGCAGATGCCGCAGCGGGGGTGCGCAGCCACCACTGCCTCGGCACCCGGTGCCTGCAGCGCGAAGATGTCGTTGACGATGTCGGCGCCCAGGTCGAGCGCGGCGCGCATCACCTCGGTCTTGTAGGTGTCGATCGACAGCGGCACCTGCAGCCGCAGTGCCTCGCGCAGCACCGGCAGCAGCCGCRCCAGTTCGTCGGCCACCGGCACCGCATCGGCGCCGGGCCGGCTCGATTCGGCACCGAGGTCGAGGATGTCGGCACCGTCCTTCAACAGCTGCTCGCAGTGCGCCAGCGCGGCCTTCGTGCTCGCATGCTGCCCACCGTCGGAGAACGAATCGGGCGTGATGTTGACGATGCCCATCACGCGCGGGCGCGTCAGGTCGATCGAGAAGCGGGTGGTCTGCCAGTGCATCGCAGGGTCCTCCTGCTCAACCATGAAAAACGGGGCCGAAGCCCCGTCGTCTGAACCGCATCGATACGCTCAGGCCGCGGCCGGTGCGCCGTCCGGCTTGACCGGCGGCGTCGGGCCGCTCGGCTTGCCGGAACTGGAACTCCAGTCCTTCGGCGGGCGCGGCGGGCGGTCGCCCATGATGTCGTCGATCTGGTCGGCGTCGATGGTTTCCCATTCGAGCAGCGCCTTCGCCATCGCGTGCATCTTGTCCTGGTTGTCCTCGATCAGCTTGCGGGCGATCGCGTACTGCTCGTCGATGATGCGGCGGATCACGTCGTCGACCTTCTGCATCGTCTGCTCGGACACGTTGACCTGCTTGGTCACCGAGCGGCCCAGGAAGACCTCGCTCTCGTTCTCGGCGTAGACCATCGGACCCAGCTCGTCGGTCATGCCGTAGCGGGTGACCATGTCGCGCGCCATCGAGGTGGCACGCTCGAAGTCGTTCGACGCGCCGGTGGTCATCTGGTGCATGAACACTTCTTCGGCGATGCGGCCGCCGAACAGCATGCTGATGGTGTTCAGCATGTACTCGCGGTCGTAGCTGTAGCGGTCCTTCTCGGGCAGCGACAGCGTCACGCCCAGCGCACGGCCGCGCGGGATGATCGTGACCTTGTGCACCGGGTCGAGCTTGGGCAGCATGCGGCCGATCAGCGCGTGACCGGCCTCGTGGTACGCGGTGTTGCGGYGCTCTTCCTCGTCCATGACCATCGACTTGCGCTCGGCGCCCATCATGATCTTGTCCTTGGCGCGCTCGAAGTCGATCATCTCGACGACCCGGCCGTTGCGGCGCGCTGCGAACAGCGCCGCCTCGTTGACCAGGTTGGCCAGGTCGGCACCCGAGAAGCCCGGGGTGCCGCGCGCCAGGATGTCGGCACGGATGTCGGCACCGACCGGCACCTTGCGCATGTGCACGTTGATGATCTGCTCGCGGCCGCGGATGTCGGGCAGCGTCACGTAGACCTGGCGGTCGAAGCGGCCCGGGCGCAGCAGCGCGGGGTCGAGGATGTCGGGCCGGTTGGTGGCCGCCATCACGATCACGCCGAGGTTGGTCTCGAAGCCGTCCATCTCGACCAGCATCTGGTTCAGCGTCTGCTCGCGCTCGTCGTTGCCGCCGCCGAGGCCGGCACCGCGGTGGCGGCCGACCGCGTCGATTTCATCGACGAAGATGATGCAGGGCGCGCTCTTCTTGGCCTGCTCGAACATGTCGCGCACGCGCGCCGCGCCGACGCCGACGAACATCTCGACGAAATCGGAGCCCGAGATGCTGAAGAACGGCACCTTCGCCTCGCCGGCGATCGCCTTGGCCAGCAGCGTCTTGCCGGTGCCCGGAGGGCCGACCAGCAGCACGCCGCGCGGAATGCGGCCACCGAGCTTCTGGAACTTCTGCGGGTCCTTCAGGAAGTCGACCAGCTCCTTGACCTCTTCCTTGGCCTCGTCGCAACCGGCGACATCGGCGAAGGTGGTGGTGTTGTTGGCCTCGTCGAGCATGCGCGCCTTCGACTTGCCGAAGCTGAACGCGCCGCCCTTGCCGCCGCCCTGCATCTGGCGCATGAAGTAGATCCACACGCCGATCAGCAGCAGCATCGGGCCCCATGAGCCGAGGATGCTCAACAGGATCGACGGCTCCTCGCGGGGCTTGACGTCGAACTTGACGTTGTTGTTGATCAGGTCGCCAACCAGGCCGCGATCGAGGAAGGTTGCGGTGGTGCGCAGGTCCTTGTCGTCGGTGGTCTTGGCCTTGATCTCGGTTCCGGAGGGTCCTTCCTGCAGTTGGACGCTCTTGATCCGCTTGCTGCGCACTTCCTCCAGGAAGTCGGAATAGCCGATCTGGCTGCCTTGCATTGCACCCTTGTCGAACTGCTTGAACACGGTGAACAGCACGAGTGCGATCACCAGCCAGACAGCGACTTTGGAGAACCATTGATTGTTCACCGCGGCTCCTTCTTGCGATAAATCCTCAGCGCGAGCACAGGACGTGCCCAGCATCCACGGCATCTGGGGGTGATTCTAGTCCACGCAACCCATGCGGTTTCACGAACGCTTATCGACCTGAATCCCCGGATTCTTGAGACCGATGCCAACCAGGAAGGTTTCGGAGGATTTGTCGCGCGAAGCCTTCGGTTTGATCGGTTTCACGACCCGGAAGGTTTTCTTGAACATCTCGACCAATTGGCTGTGGCCGCTGCCATGGAAAACCTTGCTGACCAGTGCGCCATTCGGCGTCAGATGGTTTTGCGCGAATTCGACCGCCAATTCCACCAGGTGCTCCATGCGGGCCGCATCGGAACTGTCGATGCCCGACAGGTTGGGCGCCATGTCGGAAATCACCACGTCGACCGGCCGGCCGGCCACCAGCTCGTGCAACTGCGCCAGCACCGCATCCTCGCGAAAATCGCCCTGGAAGAAGACGACGCCTTCGATCGGCTCGATCGGCAGGATGTCGAGCGCGATGATGGTGCCGTTCAGTTCGCCGGCGGCGGCGCCCCCGAGGCCGCCGACCTCCTTCGGGGCGAACTTGCGGCGCACGTACTGGCTCCAGGCCCCCGGCGCGGCGCCCAGGTCGACCACCAGCTGGCCCGGGCGGATCAGCTTGAGCTCCTCGTCGATCTCCTTCAGCTTGTAAGCCGCACGGGCGCGATAGCCCTCTTTCTGGGCCAGCTTCACGTAGGTGTCGTTGAGGTGGTCGTGCAGCCACGCCTTGTTGACTTTCTTGCTTTTTGTCTTGATTTTCATTGGCTTACGCTCACTGCAACCGATAATACCGACATGCCTGCCATCGAACTGAATCCCGCCCAGCGCAAGGACAAGCGCGCTGAAGCCCACCACCTGAACCCGGTCGTCCTGATCGGTGGTGACGGCCTGACCCCTGCCGTGATCAAGGAAGCCGATGCCGCGCTCAATGCCCACGGACTGATCAAGATCCGCGTCTTCTCCGACGAGCGCGACACCCGCGAGGCCATCCTTGCGCAGCTCAGCGACCAGCTGAACGCCGCCCCGATCCAGCACATCGGCAAGCTGCTGGTGCTGTGGCGCCCGATCCCCCCGAAGGAAAAGGCCGAGCGCGAAGACCGCATGCCGGGGCCGCGCACCGTCAAGATCCTGAAATTCTCGAAGAGCGGCAACCACCGCCCGCAGGTCAAGAAGCTCAAGGTGCTGGGCAACCAGCGGGTCGCCGCCGGCGGCGAGATCAAGCGCGCCAAGAAGCGCATCACGAGCCTGAAGAAGTCGGCCGCCGACTGAGCCCTTCAGGCCGGCTTGGCCGCGTTCAGCCGCCAGGCCAGCACCAGCAACAACAGCGTCTTGACGCCATACAGGCCCATCGAGATGCCGTGCAGCGCGCCGAAGGACAGGCCGCCCTGCCCCGCCCGCGCGGCTGCCATCACCGGCTGCAGGCCGAAATACCCGAGCACGGTGCAGAAGGCGACGGCCAGCAGCATCAGCGCATCGGCACCCAGCACGCTGCGCCGCGTCTCCGTCATCTGCCAGATGCGGCGCAGCATCAGCAGCAGCACGCTCAGGCCGAGGCTCAGGTAGGCCTCCTGCATGAACATGCGGCCGGCGATGCGCCCGGCCGTCTCGGGAAACGTGCTGGCGAAGCCGGCCGGCGCGCCGATCAAGCCCACGCCCAGCAGGACGCCGGCCCACAGGCCGGTCAGGAATCCCGCTGCGCGCTGCAGCTTCTGGGGCGTCATCACGTCAGACGTAGCGGACTTCGACAATCTCGTAGCTCTTGACGCCGCCCGGCGCCTGCACCTCGGCCACGTCGCCAGCCACCTTGYCGATCAACGCACGCGCGATCGGGGAGCCGATCGAGATGCGGCCTTCCTTCAGGTCGGCTTCATCCTCGCCGACGATCTGATACGTGACGGGATTGCCGGTCTTCTCGTCCTCGAGCTCGACGGTGGCGCCGAACACCACGCGCCCCTCGGCATTCAGCGCCTTCGGGTCGATGATCTGTGCCGCGGCCAGCTTGCTTTCGACCTCGAGGATGCGGCCTTCGATGAAACCCTGCTTGTCCTTGGCGGCCTCGTACTCGGCGTTCTCCGACAGGTCGCCCTGCGCGCGTGCTTCGGCGATGGCCTGGATGATCGCGTGGCGCTCCACCGTCTTCAGCCGGTGCAGTTCCTCCTTGAGTTTTTCGGCACCGCGCACGGTGATGGGGATGGTCGTCATGGTGGAACCCTGAAGGCAAAAATGAAGCCGCCGCCCTCTCCCTCGCGGGAGGCCCGGCGGCGGCCGATGTGTTGCAGAAAGTTTAGTGCAGTTCGCGGTGCAGCTCTTGCAGGGAAAGCACGACCAGATCGTCCTGGTGCTTCATGCCTTCGACCGCGGCTTCGCAGCCGGCCATGCTGGTGTAGTAGGTCACCCGGTTGGCCAGCGCCGCCTGGCGGATGTGGCGCGAATCGGCGATCGCCGTGCGCGTCTCGTCGACCGTCGTGAACACCAGCTGGATCTCGCCGGCCTTCACCATGTCGACGATGTGGGGGCGGCCGTCCTTGACCTTGTTGACCGCCTTCACCGGCACGCCGCCTTCGGCGATGGCCGCGGCCRTGCCCTTGGTCGCAACGACCTGGAAGCCGAGCTGGTGCAGGT
>NZ_JBFUGN010000379.1:0-5431 GCF_056402895.1 Rhizobacter sp. P3_B12
GCCATGAGCCGTCCGTCGCGAGCGGCGGCTTTCCGGTAGGCTGCGATCACGGACTGCGCCAAGCATTTGCGATTTCTTCACCTCGATTCGGTCTCTTCCAATGGCAACTGATCTCCAAGCGCTCGCGAATGACGTTAATGATGAACGGGACTTCATCCGCTTCCTCTTCGCCCTCGCTGAAGATTGGGAAGCCGAACGAGCCATCGAGGCATCGACACCGTCTAGTCCCTACGGCCCAGGAGCGCTCGGGTGGGAGAATGGAACTGTCGGTGCCGTTCTCGAGCGGGCTGCGGCCTGGGGCCACGTGTCGATCGACGGGCTTCGCTTCTATGAGAAGCCGTCCAATCCGTGGAAGCGCGCAGCCCAAATCCTAGGAGCAGGGAAGTTCTACGAGTGACGTCGATCGGCCACAAGGCGTCCGTCGCAACTGGCCGCTTTTGGGGTAGCGCGGCAACAGGCTAGGATACCTGCCTCACGCCGCGTGCAGGGAAGAAAGACTGCCGCAGCCGTCGCCACAGGGGTGTCCTCCATAACACGTCAGTCCGCAGAAAGATGAACAGCCGCATTCGGAAACAGGTAGATGAGCTTAGCGCCGAGGACTTTGAGGCTTTCTCATGCTGGGAGTACGCGAGCGACGAAGAAGGCCGGAATGGGCTGGACGAATGCACAGTCAGGCCACTGGATCCGTCGCGCCTCAAAGTCGAGACTGGCCAGGTCATGATTCAAGCAGTGTTCTTCTTCCCAAACGGGCGCGTACGCCTTGGGATGATGACGCTCAATGCTGGTGACGATCCTTCGGGGCATCAGCCCGTTATGTTCCTCGGCAAGAAGCACTTGCACTTCTACAGCGGCGCCTCCGAGCCAAGCAAGACGGAGGTTCGATCATTCCGAAAAGCCGTAGAGCAGGTTTGCCCTTCGCCGTTCCCGATACGGTTCGTCTCGTCGGTCCTTGACGTCGACGGTCGGCCGATTGCCTATGGCGAACTACGTGGCTTGTACTGGCTGGCAAATTGGAGAACCAATGAGCTTCGCGTTGCAGCCTGACCCGTCAGCTGCAGCACCCGAGAGGCTGTAGTCGGCCACCTGCGGACGGTCACCAATGTCGGCATGCCGGCATGCCGCGCGGAACGCCGCAGGCTATGCTTGCATCTTTGCTACCCGATGCTCGCTGGAAATCGAATCTTGCTTGCACTTTCAATAGTTGCGCCCAGCGGCACAAGCATCGCCCTCGGTCGAAAGACGCTCGAAGTCAGATCGTGGCGTCCCGAGACCCTGCCGCTGACGGATTTGCTGATCGTTGAAAACGGACGCTTCTTGTCCGCACACGGCGATTCGGATGATGACGGACTACTGGTAGCTGTCGTAGACATCGCCGGAGTTCAGCCTTGGCTGCCCTCGGAGGTTGAACCTGCTTGCGCCACTGCCTGGGCCCCTGGCTACTGGGCATGGCGTATTGGCAACGTTCGACGCATTGCAAGACCGCTGAAGGTGACCGCAGCGCGCAAGCTGTACGACATACACCTTGACCCAAGTGACCTTGCGCTGTTGTTGGCGCAGTAGCTGCAACTGGCCACTTGCAGTTGGTCGCCAGCAGCAGCTGGTGGTCACGGTGCCTGACCAGTGCGACCTATAGACTGCGACACGTCAGCGAGATCAGATTGCACGCGATCACGTGACTTTTTCGGCAGCCTGTTCCTTTACTCTACGACTTCCCAGCGTCCGACATGAACCTGACGAGAACCCTCATCATTGGGAATTCGGGCTCTGGCAAGAGTTGGCTGGCCGAGCGGATTGCCGGTTCTCTCCAGGCTCCGCACCTTGATCTCGATCTGATCCATTGGGAGCCAGGCGGATTCAACGTTGCACGGGGGAGGGAGCATGCGATTGAGCTTGCAAGAGAGGCCGCTACTGGCTCAAGCAGTTGGGTCATCGAAGGCATCTACGGCTGGCTCGCACGTGAGGTTACGTCGATGACAACGGCGCTGATCTGGTTATGCCTTGATGAGGCCGAATGCGCCGTCAATCTCAAGCAGCGCGGTGTACGCCGGGGCGGAACAGGCGACTCGTTCAATGCTCTACTCAGCTGGTCCGAGACTTACAGAACGCGAGAAGGCTCAAGCTCGCACTCCGGTCACGAACGATTGTTCAACGACTTCCCAGGTGCAAAGACTTGTCTTCGTCAGAGAAGCGAGGTGACGGCGTTTGCCGACCTCAGTTCCAAGCTTTGAATGAATAGCGGCTTCGAAGAGCCGAATCTGACGCATGCAATGTCCGCAACGGGTCGCTACTGCCGAGGAGGCGCAGCGGCCGGCCGGCAATAATCGGCCAGGATCTGCCGGCCACCAGCGCACCCTCCGGCGTGAGGCAGTTTCGAGCCGTTTAGGTGACCTATTGGACAAGAGAACGATTGAGATCGTGCCGTTCAGTCCGCTGTGGGCAGGCATGTTTGCGCATGAGCAGAAAGCGCTCGCGGGCCTTCTTGGACCGGATGCACGCATCCACCACATTGGCAGCACCGCGGTTTGGGGGCTGGCTGCGAAGCCGGTCATCGACATCCTCGTCGAGGTGCCGTATGTCGAACGACTCGACTCTCATACCAGAGCTTTTCGAGAGCTTGGATACGAGTCGCGCGGCGAGAATGGGATTCCTGGGCGTCGCTACTTCGTCAAGGGCCTCTCAGAAAGGACGCATCAAGTCCATGCATTTCGAACGGGGTCACACGACGTCCGTCGCCATCTTGCGTTGCGCGACTTCTTGCGAGCGAACGACGAGATCCGGGACGCGTACGCTGTCGTCAAACACCACGCCGTTGCCGAATGCGGCAACGACATCCATGCTTACGTCGCCCTGAAGAATGACTTTGTCAGGCTGCTGGAGGCACAAGCTTTGGCTGACTACCGTGACGTTTAGCATCAAGCTCGGCGTCTGCTTTTGAGCGGTGAGGTTTGCGTAGCGAAGGACTGCAACGGGTCGATAGCTCTATTTCGCAGATTGCACGAGCAGCCATTGGTGCCGTCGCGCACGACGGCTGCTGTTCCTGGCGTCGTGCCCATGACATCGCCGATGCAGCGAACCGCTGCTGGCCCGACTCACGCCCTCGTATCCACCGCGATCCAGTTGATCTCCCATGTCGCGCCTCCGTCGGCCGAGAACGCCTGCTCGAAGCGGCAGCTGTCGGCGTTGGTCGATTCGATGACGAAGCGCACGAGCACGGGCCGGCCGTTGAATTCCTCCGCGCTGTAGAAAACGCCGCGCGGGGTGCTGCCGAATCCGCCTGTCATCGGGATGGCGAGCGTGCCGGATGCGGCGTTGGAGAAGTTGAGCGTCCACCGCTTGAGTGTCGTGTCGAAGAGCCGCAGCGACAGCCCCTGGATGCGCCCTGCGGATCCGGAGACGTCGAGTTCGGCGAGGTTCGCGCGGCCGCCCAGCACCGGGCTCACGACGGTCGTGCCGGCGTACTCCGCCCAGGCATCGGATCCGCTCAGCGGTTGCAGGCGGCGCCGGAGCTGCGTGTGCCAGCGGCCGTGTTCGAAGTCGAAATCATGCGGCGAACCGACCGGTGTCGCGGGGATGGCCCGCGCGGTGTCGACCGGTGCGGTCGAAGGTGGCGCAGGCACGGCGCACGCGCCGAGGAGCGCCAGCACGCCGGCGATGCCGTACGAGATCGAACGGGTGGGCAACTGGACCATGGTGGCAAGGCCTCCGGCGGTGAGGGTGACTACACTGGGGCGCACTCTAGCCAGCACCATGGACACCGCCAAGAAGGCACCTGCAGGTAACCGTCCGCGCGTTGCACGTGCCAACGCGATTCCGGGCTGCGCGCTGACGGCTGCGCTGGCCGCCATCGGCGGGCGCTGGAAGCTGTTCGTCGTGTACCGGCTGTCAGACGGCCCGCGGCACTTTGCCGCGCTGCGGCGCAGCCTGCCGGACGTCTCGGCCAAGGTGCTGGCGCAACAGCTGCGCGAGATGCAGGCCGATGGCCTCGTGAGCCGGGAGCGCAGCGGGCCGGTGCCGGCCGTCGTGCACTACGCGCTCACGCCGCATGGGCGCTCGGTGCTGCCGGTGGCGGAGGCGATCCGCCATTGGGGCATGGCGCATCAGACAGCGCATGCGGGCCCGGGCCCGGCGGATGGCGCGGTCGATCCGCGTGCGGTGTGCGGTGATGTCGATTCAGGTCTGCCTCGAACGTCGAGTCTGTGATCGGACCTTGAAGGTCCAGTTCTCAAGAGGAGACATCGACATGATCCCGACCATTTCTGCCTTTGAATCGTCGCCTGACCGCGGCAAGGGGCTCGCGCGCGACATGCGGGTTCGCTGGGCGCTCGAGGAGGCAAGGCAGCCTTATGAGGTCCGCCTGCTTTCCTTCGCGGCGATGAAGGCGCCGGCGCATCGCGCGCTTCATCCCTTCGGGCAGATCCCGACCTACCAGGAAGACGATCTGGTGCTGTTCGAGTCGGGCGGCATCGTGCTCCACATTGCAGAGCACCATGCGGGCCTGCTGCCTGCCGACGCGAATGCGCGGGCCCGTGCGATCACCTGGATGTTTGCCGCGGTCAACACGGTGGAGTTGCCGATCATCGAGTTCCAGAACGCCAAGCTGCTGGAGCGCGACAAGCCCTGGTACGACGAGCGACTGCCTCTCGTCGTGGAGCGTGTGCGTGTCCGGTTGGGCGAGTTGTCCGATCGACTGGGCGATGCGGAGTGGCTCGATGGTGCGTTCAGCGTCGGTGACCTGATGATGGTCGCGGTGCTGCTGAGGTTGCGGCCGTCGGGGATGCTCGGCGACTACGCGCGGCTTGCCGCCTATGTGGCCCGCGCTGAGGCGCGGCCTGCCTACCAGCGAGCGTTCGCCGCGCAATTGGCGGTGTTCACCGGTCAGGCACGTCCATGATCGAGCCTGCTGCTATCCACGCGCCACGACGAGATGCGGCGAGGTCTCGAACTCTCTCTTTCGATCGGCCAAGTGAATGTGGTCGAACTCCTTTCCCATTCGATCCATCTCGTCTGCGCAGTGAAGCAGGAACTCGGCGATCGCGCGCAGTTCCTCGGGTGTGGCGTTCAGGGTGACCTCCGCGAGCGACGCGGGGATGATGGTGTCGATCGGTTGGTCGGTTGTCTCGTAGCCGTAGATGTGCATTGCGCCATTCCGTTGTTGCAGATGTGAGCGTGTGGGCCTCAATCATGAGCCTGTCAGTAATTTTGTGTGCGAGGCATAGCATGACGACCAGGAGCATGTATGCCAAGCAAGACGAAGACGAAGAACGAGGCGATCGCTGCGAGGACGGCGGCGCTGCCGAAGATCCCGAAGGAACTGCTGGATCAATTCACTCAAGGGCCGATGACGGCCGAGGCGATAGCGGAAGCGTCGATGGCGTTCAAGAAGGCGCTGATCGAGCGGGCGCTGGGTGGCGAGCTGAGCCATCACCTGGGC
>NZ_JBFUGN010000380.1:0-5411 GCF_056402895.1 Rhizobacter sp. P3_B12
GGGTGCAAGCGCGCGAGGCGCTGCAGGCGGCCGCGGCCGAGCTGGCGGAGGGCGGCTCGGCGCTGAACCTGGCGACGCTGATGCGCCGCATCGAGCTGCTGCATGCGCTGGCGAACTGGCAGGACGAGCAGCACACCGGCACGCGGCGGGATTTCGAACTGCAGGCGCGCGGCAAGACCAAGTCGCTCGCGACCGCGGAGTGGCAATGGCTGGATGCGCACGTCGACCTGCCTGCGCTGGGCATCGAGCGGTTCGCGCAGCAGGTGTGGCTGGCAGGCGCACTCGATCTGGCATGGGCGCCCGATCACCGCTGCGATCTGCGGGCGCTGCATTGCGTGGGGCTGGCGGCGCGTGACTTGCTGAAGCTGGCGCGGGCGGTGGCGCCGATGCACTACTGGCTGATCGAGAACCGCGCGAGCTTCGAGCGGCAGGCGGCGCAACGCGAGGACGGCGTCGCGTTGGTCTGGCTGCCAGGGCGGCCACCGGGCGACTGGATGGCAGCCGTCGGCGCGCTGTTGGAACTGGCCCCCGCGCCGGCGCGCATCAGCGCCGATCCGGATCCGGCGGGCGTCGAGATCGCGCTGACGGCCGGCAGCCTGTGGGAGGGCCGCGGGCTGCCGTGGGAGCCGCATCTGATGGGCGTCGATCAGCTCGCTGCGGCCCGGCAGAAGCTGGCGCTGGATGATCACCATGATCCCGCGACGTTGGCTCGCATACGCGAGCGGCCGGGTGTGCCAGAGACGCTGCGACGACTGTGCGAGCACATGGCGCAGCAGCTGGTGAAGGCCGAGCAAGAGGGGTGGCTGTGATCCGCCGATACCATCGCGCACCGCTCCAACATGCCTCGCGGCATTGCCATCCCATGCCGACTCTGTCGTCGAACTTCTCTTTCCGCGCCTTGCGTCCGCTGCTCGCGGCCCTTGTCCTGGCAGGTGCCGCATCAGGCAGCTTCGCGCAAGCCGCGGTGCCTGACGAGGCGGCCGATTACGCGAAGCCGCATCAGCTGATCGACGTCGACCACGGCCGTCGGTTGAACCTGTACTGCCGCGGCAGCGGCGGCCCGGTGGTGATCTTCGATGCCGGCCTGGAAAGTGACGGCTGGGACTGGCTGAAGGTGCATCCGGCCGTCTCGAAGCTGACCACCGCCTGCGTCTATGACCGCGCCGGGTACGGTTTCAGCGACGCCACGACCCGGCCCGCCACCCATGCGCAGGCGGTTGCGGACCTGCACGTGCTGCTCCAGCGGGCGAAGCTGAAGCCGCCCTATGTGCTGGTCGGTCATTCGATGGGCGGCCGCATCGCCCAGCTCTACGCCTACACCTGGCCGAAGGAGGTCGGCGGCCTGGTGATCGTCGACAGCGAGCACGAGGACGAGCCCGCGCGTGGCAGCCGCGTCACCGGTGGCAAGTTCTCGAAGCTGCTGGCGCAAGAGAAGGCGATCGACGAGGGCTGCTACCGCGCGGTGCGCCAGGGCATGAAGGCGGGGAGCGAGGCGTACGTGCAATGCGTGGGCGACAGCGCCGAACTCTACGGGCCGCTGCTGTGGCCGGTGGTGCGCTCGGCACGGCTGGATCTCAAGCGGCAGACGGCCGTGCACGCCGAGTACCTCCAGTACCACACGAAGAGCGCGGCCCAGTTGCGCGCCGCGCGCAAGCGCTTCGGCGACCTGCCGCTGGTCTACCTGACCCGCGGCGTCAGTCTGTATGCGGCACCCGGCAAGCCCCGGAGCGAGCTCGACAAGGCCTTCGAGGCCGAGGTGCTGAAGACGCACGAGGAGGTGGTGGCGCTGTCGAGCCGCGGAGTCCATCGCGTGGTCGCCGGCGCGGGGCACAACATTCCGGCCGAGAAGCCGCAGGCGGTGATCGATGCGGTGGTCGAGGTGCTGGGGATGCGCTGATCCGGAGTCGCTGGCTCGACGGCCACGAGAATGGCGTGAAGCCCATCCAGCTTGCGAAGCCCGTGAGGCTCTCGGGAAATGATCTGAAGGAGCTCACGCGCGTGCGCTGCCGCTTTGCCTGGAGCCCTGTGGACCAGCAGGCGCAACGGCCACAGCGCGACGGAGGCGATGCGATTCGGCTCATCCTGGCTGTAGGCCGCCGCAAAGGCCTCGTCCAGCAGGCTCTCCGCAGCCTGATCGGTGGGGTTCATCTCCGCGATGGACGCGATGGCCTGGCAGCGATACCAGGGGTGCTCGATGCTGCGTGCCACCTGCAGTGCCTGCACCGGATCGTGTTCAGCGAGCCGTTGTACTTTTCCTCGTGCCACGGCGCCCCTGGCCTCGGGGCTGTTCCTCAGTCGCGCGATGTATTGATCCGGTGATTCGAACGGATCGCCTCCCGGCATGTCAGCACTCACAGGCCAGGCTTCCAGAGTTTCGGCACGCCCGCTGCATGCGGCCTGCGCCAGACGGCAACGGAAAGAGGAAGTGAGGCATGTTCAGGCGCAGGAATCAGACAGGATCGTAAAGCGTTCGGCTGGCATACCGCCCCGGCGGCATCCCCACATGCCGTGTGAACGCCACGCCGAAGGTGCTGACCGAGCTGTAGCCCACGCGCTCGGCGATCTCGGCGATGGCGAGTTCGCGCTGCCGCAGCATCTGCCGCGCGAGCGCCATGCGCCAGGCCAGCAGGTACGCCATCGGCGCCACGCCGACCGCGCGGCTGAAGCGCTCGAAGAAGGCCGAGCGTGACATCGCTGCCTCTTGCGCCAGCTGCGCGATGGTCCACGCATCCTGCGGCCGCTCGTGCATGCGTCGCAGTGCCACGGCCAGCTTCGGATCTGCCAGCGCACGCACCAGGCCCGCCGAGGTCGACGTTCCGGCCGCGCTGCCGGCCGGCACCCGCAGTGCCTCGATCAGCAGCACCTCCAGCAGGCGCGCCATCACGATCTCGCGCGCCGGCCGGTCGGTGCGCGATTCGTCGCCGACCAATTGCACCAGCGTCGACAGCCGGCGCTCGCCGCGCACATGCACCCATTGCGGCAGCAGCGGTACCAGCAGCGCTGCATCGGGCGAGCCGAACACGCAGTGGCCGACCAGCATGCGCACGTCGACCGCGCCGTTCGGGTCGCCGACGCGTGCGCCGCCCGGCATCGGCGCGATCGGCGTGGTGACGGCTTCGTCCGCGCGCGGCGGCTGCCGGTCGAGGCTGGACGTCGCGAAGCCGCGCGCAGCGGGGATCAGCGCGAAGTCGCCTTCCCGCAGCGTGATCGTTTCGCCACCGCCCGGGCTGTCGATCGTCAGGTGGCAGCCGCCTTCGAGCACGACGAAGTAGAACGGCCGGCCCATCTCGGCGCGGCGCACCGCCCACGGCGCCGAAGCGACGACGAGCTTCGAGAACGGCGCCCCGGGTTGCAGCAAGGACACGACTTCTGCCAACGGATCGACCATGCAGGACTCTCTCGACAAATCAATGGACTCCAGAGTGTAGTCAGTCCGGTTCCGGCTGCGTATCGTGCGGGCATCGCCAACCTGATGGAGTTCCCGATGTCCACCCGATCCAGCGTCCCCACCGTCCTGATCACCGGCTGCTCATCCGGCTTCGGCCTCGAGACGGCGCGCTTCTTCCTCGACCAGGGCTGGCGCGTCATCGCGACGATGCGCACGCCGCGCGAGGATCTGCTGCCACACACCGACCGCCTGCGCGTGCTGCCGCTCGACGTGACCGATGCCGAGAGCATCCGCCGCTGCGTCGAGGCGGCCGGGCCGGTCAATGCGCTCGTCAACAACGCCGGCGTCGGCCTGCTGGCGCCGCTCGAAGGCATCACGCCCGACAGCGCCCGCGCGATCTTCGAGACCAACACGCTCGGCACCATCGCGATGACGCGGGCCGTGCTGCCGCAGTTTCGCGAGCGGCGCGCCGGCGTCGTCGTCAACGTCACGTCGAGCGTCACGCTGAAGCCGCTGCCGCTGCTGTCGGTCTACACCGCGAGCAAGGCGGCCGTGAATGCGTTCACCGAATCGCTCGCGCTGGAGCTGGCGCCGTTCAACGTGCGGGTGCGCGTGGTGCTGCCGGGGCGCGCACCCGGCACCAGCTTCGGCGACAACGCCCGCCGGCTCATGGCCGGCAGCGCGCACGAGGCCTATGCGGACTTCACGGCACGCGTGTTCGCCGCGCTGCGCGACACCAGCACGCCGGTCACGCACGCACGGGATGTCGCCGAGGCGGTGTGGCGTGCGGTGACCGACCCGGCGGCGCCGATGCGCACGCCGGCGGGGGCCGACGCGGTCGCCTTGGCGGCAACCTGACGGCCCCCTGGGCCTCGGTCCCTACGGAAGCTTCACAGCTTCGGCAGGCTCGGGATCGTCTGGTTGCAATCCCCCTTCAGCGGCAGGTTGCGGCACACGTACTGCCCGGCCGAGTTCTCGGTGGCCGCGCCGGCCGGTGCCGGCATGTGCACGCGCTGCTTCCAGATCTGCCAGATCATGAAGCCGTCGTTCGAGCGGCCCTTGTTCTTCACGTAGTTCACCAGCGTCTCGACGTTGTAGTACGGCGTCGCCATGTTGTTGCTGCCGTTCAGCATGTCGGCGTCGTACTGCACGCCGTTGGCCGGGATCTTCAGCACCGCGCCGCCCGCGCCTTCCGGGGCGATCTCCATGCCCATGTGGATCGGGCCGCTGTAGATCGCGCGGTACGACTCGTAGCCCTCGCGCGGGTCGTAGTAGTCGCCGCCGTCGTACGACATCAGGTTGACGTGGCTCAGYTTGCTGCCGCGCGTCTTGACGGCGGTGTACATCACGCCGCCGAACGGCGAGCCCCACTGCACCTTGCCTTCCTCGAACGGCGAGCCCTTCACGTAGTAGGCGCCGGTCGACCAGCCGGCCACCGAGATGCCGAGCTTGGCGCCGCGCGACTGGATCTCGGCGTAGGTCGCATCGATGATGCCGACGATCTGCGCATCGGTGTTGCAGCTGAAGTTGGCGGCGTCGAGCTTGTTGCACGACGCGCCGTTCACTTCCCAGTCGAGGTCGACGCCTGACGCGCCGAGGTCCAGCGCCAGGTCGACGACGCCCCGGGCGTTGTAGTTCGCCCATTCGCTGCCCTGGCTGTAGGCCCAGCCGCCGAACGACAGCCACACCTGCGTGCCGCGGGCCTTCAGCGCCGCGATGTTGTTGCGCAGGTCCTGCGCCTGCTGCGCGCTGAAGAAGCGCTGCCCGTTGTTGCCGGAGGCGCCTTCGGCGAACTCGAAGCCGGCGATCGACTGGTCGAACGCGTAGCTGCCCTTCACGTACGGCGTGTTCGGCTTCGCGAAGGCCAGGTTCACGTGCGTGAAGTAGTTCGGGATGTTGGCCGGCACCAGGTCGTAGATGCTGGTGTTCCAGGTGCCGGAGTAGCCGATGTAGGCGCGGGCGGCCGGTGCGGGTGCCGGGGCCGGCGCAGGCGCGGGGGCCGGCGCTGGGGCCGGTGCAGGCG
>NZ_JBFUGN010000381.1:0-5385 GCF_056402895.1 Rhizobacter sp. P3_B12
AAGGTGAACCGATCGGTTGTGCCGAACGCGAGGCCGAGCGATACCTGGTTACTGTCTGCAAGAGCGATCGAAAGCTCCCGAAGCGCACGGCTCTTGCCCGAGCCGTTGTTGCCGATGAGGTACATGCAGAGCGCTGGTGAGTTGGCGCTGAGCGCGCGCCATATGGGCCCAGTATCCAGTCCCAATTTCCATTCCGGTGCATTGGGTTCTCCAACGTAGACCTCTGCTCTCAGTGCCCAATCTTTGGCCGCCATCTCAGCGGGTTCGACCGCGCGACAAAAGCCAGGCACGTCGTGATACCCCGACTCGAACGTTCTGCCGAAGTAGCGGTTCAGTCTCAATGGGGCATCTGCCAGTGCTGGCTCCATGTCGAGCAAGTCAAATCCCCTGCTCCAGTGACGTGCGAAGTGGCTCGCCAGTCGGAGAACCTGCTCGCCTTCCGCCAAGGACCTGTCCTGCAGCAGATGACGCGCATCCACGAACAGAACACTATTCGGCTTGCGGAAGTGCCTGCCCATCGTCAGCCAGGCGCTCAGCGCCACGCGGCGCCCCGAGGGAGCGAAGCTATCGAAGTCGATGACCGCCGCGAGGCTACCCCCTTGGACGAGCACTTCCCTTGCCCGCTTGTAACGGGCCGGACCAAAGCGGTCTTGCCGTCCCACGATTGCAAGCACTACGGCGTCTGAGTTGGACAAGGCGGCCTGTACCAGCAAACTCGCCGCGCCGCTGTCAGCGGGGGCGTGGCCGGGATCGCCCGCGCGCCAACTGTGGACCGCTTTGGTCGCGGACACCTGGTCGATGAGGAGGAAAGGGGCACTTTGCCAAGGTTCAGGGCCAATATTCTGGATCGCACGCACACGGCGGATCAGCAGCCTCATGGCGTAGGCGAATCCGCGCTCGATTCCATCGAACTGCGCGACGCTCGCCAACCACACGGACTCAGCCGGAGGCTGCCTCCAGTTTGAGAAGAGTTCGCCTGAGGTCCCATAGAGTTCAAACGCCCTCTCCTCAGCACCGATCCAAGGCATCGCCAGCGCGGCAACGAATTCGTGGTGCCGCCTGTCGGTTGGCTTCCATTGGTTCGCGAGGCGGTAGAAGACGTCGTCGAAGATCCACAATGCCGTTTCGACTGACGCGCCCTCCAGTTCTGATCGCGCCACGTCGATCATCGACTGCATTTCATCGGAAGCCCCAGGCATCGGCAGGTTCGGCCGGCCGATCTGGAGCAGAGAGTCAAGCGTGTCGAGAAGCTCGCTCCACGCCGTCCTGAAGACGGCCGTATCCGAGGATGGATAGAGGACAGCCTCGATGGTCCTGCAGACCTCAACGTGATGCTTGGGAACGATGTGTTTCGCCTCTTGCTTGATCCGGTGCGAGCCGACCAGCAATAGGAGGATCCATTCCAGGTCGACGAGGGAATACCTTGTTGCGATGCTCGCAAGTTTCCTTCGCATGCGCTCGATGCGCACCTTGCCGTCTACGAAAGCCAACTTTGTCTCCCATGTCTGTCCGAAGAGCCGATTCTTGTCGTGGCTGCGTCGATTCTGTCTGAGGCGATCGCCATAGGGAAGGGCGCGATAAGGATGGCGTGTACTCCGCGTCCGTATTGCGCCTTGCACCCCTAGCCCGCAACCGATGGCCTGCCAGCGCAATGTCGATCTGGCGCCTGCAACGTCTGTCGGCCCCAGGGGGATCAGCTACGACGGAACTCAGCGCGCGGATCGGTGGATGGGATTCAGCCGATGCGCCATCACTACGTGGGCGGCCGATGCGGCAGATGCAGCACATGCACCGAGCACGCGGGCCTTCAGATCGTATGCGTCCGGCAATCCCATCTTGAAGCGAGAGTGTTCGGCGGCAAGGATGGTGTCCACCAAGGATTGAGGTGGACACCATGCCAGACACCAAACCTACTGCACGCAGACGCCCTGACGCTGATCTGAAGGCTCGGTGCTCGAGGCATGTGCCGCACCGGGCGCATCGGTGGCGTAGGTTGCGATGGCGCATGGGCTGAACGCCAACCTCGTGCACAAGTGGCGTAGAGACTCGCAGGTTGCGGCAGGCGCAGTGCCGGCTGCATTCATCGAGCTGCCGATGCCACGGGCGGCGATGCCGATCTGCGAACCTGAACCGAGGCCCGACATCCGCATCGAGCTCAAGCGTGGTGTGAAAAGCGTGTCGATCAACTGGCCGGCAGACTGCGCCGCCGAGTGCGGCGCCTAGCGCGCATCGTGTCTGTGATTGCGTCCTGCGATGGCGTCCACCTCAATCATTGGTCTACCTTAAGATGGGACGGCCGGACACATACTGGCCCATGCATTTCGACTCGAGCAGAGTCATTCCGCGATGTTACGAGGATGCATGAATCTCGTTGAAAAAAAATACTTGGGTTAGCCGTGCATTCTCTGGGGCCGTTCCGAAAAAAGACGCAGCACCGTGAAACATCTCACTTCCGCGAAACAAGACCAAGCGATTGAACTTCGCTCGCACAGAAAGATCGATTTCCCATTTCTCATCATCATGTGAGTCCCGCATAACGATCTCTCGGTCGAAGTCCTCCAACGAAGTGAATCCAAGCTCCATCAGCTGAGGTTTCGTGGGTACGCCTGACAAGCCTGTTTCCTTGTGGCGACAAAAGATCGTTCCGCCTTCAGCTACCTCTTCCGGTGTGAGATATATGACGCCAGTCCAGTCGGTATTGTCGAAATGTATTTTTGTGGTTCGCCTCTGACTTTGCGTGGAGTAGCGGAAACGACCAAACGCATTATTATCTCCGTCAACTGAAATTGCGGTGCYGACCAAGGAGCTGAGCCGCTCCATCAACTGCGTTGAATGAAAGCCGCGGATCGACTCTTGCCCGCTCAACGTTTCACATTGATCTTCGGAAAAATACTCTGCTCGCAGGGCGAGTTCCCTGATAGCGTTCGGATTGGTGTAGAAGTTGTCTACAACAATGAGCCTAGTGGCAGATGTACTCTTGGCTCCGGATGGCTCACTCTTGAACATGACGATTTTCCCCCTGAATTTCGAATGCTAAGAACTGGTGGATAATAGGAGAACGATTTCAAATGCCAAATTCGGAAGAAATGATGGCTTCACCTAAGCATAGACTCAATGGATTGGCGAAAGCACTGAATCATGCTCTGCAACGATCACTAGAGGGACCATCGAACAGTGTCGAAACATCCCAAGGCGAGCAGCGACTCAACGAAGAGGACGGACAGATTTACAGTTTGGTTGGTATAAATTTTAGCGCTCCGAAATTTGGCCAATATGCAAGAATTCCAAACTCAGTGGAAGTCATCATAAATATTGGCCAATCCGCGATTGGGCTTAATGTATTCGACCGAATTGGGCAAGTGGATGGAAGTGAAAAAATGACGTATACGGGTGTTAAATTGCTGCCTCCGGGTGCCGCCATCGAAATCAAGGGGCCCGAGCAATCGTATGTATTTCAATACCCGCACAATTTGGTTGCTATATTGGCAAGAGCGGCGAGCATCGATGGTTGCAAGGCCGAGCATAGTGAAGAAAGCTTCAGTATTGAGACGCTTGAGATAAAAACAAATAAATTCGAAGTGCAATGTCGCTGCATAAATATTGCGACTCTCTATGGCGTTCTCTTGGGGCGAGGCCACGGCTATCTCCCGCTTGATCTGTTACGAACTCTCCCTGCAGAACGCATTGCCAAACTGCACGAAGATATCGGGCGTGGCCTACGTTTGCTACCCCTTGAGGCCCCTCCAGCCCAACTCATTCATCACTCCAATTAATAATTTTCGATCAACAAGAAATTCTTCTTGGCAATGTAGT
The DNA here is from genome assembly GCF_056402895.1 of Rhizobacter sp. P3_B12. Classification (NCBI taxonomy): domain Bacteria; kingdom Pseudomonadati; phylum Pseudomonadota; class Betaproteobacteria; order Burkholderiales; family Sphaerotilaceae; genus Rhizobacter; species Rhizobacter sp. P3_B12. The sequence continues at coordinate 3,814 of NZ_JBFUGN010000381.1, forward strand.
TCCGAGCTCGCGCTAGCGGGTCATCCGCGAATTGAAAGAAATGTCGATGGAGATACTTCCTGCAAAAAGGGAATTCGGCGGGATTATCAGTCAACTTGACGGTCGTGTAATGCCAGCTCGGTATAGAGGCGCGGCAGCTTTCCTCGTGGAAGTGGAGCAGTGATGCGAGACTCGTGTCTCCTCGCCAGTCGAATGCCGAGACTCCGTCCGAGATGTAGACATGCATGCCTGTGCTGAGATATTCGATACAAGGAAGAATCAGATATGGAGACCAGTCGCGCCTAACTTCGCAGGCCGCGGATGCAAGCATGTGACATGCACCCGAGGCGAAAAAGACTTCATCTGGTAGCGCCCATTGCCTAAGAGACTCAATTCTTTCGACTACTGTCCACATCGCTGGTTCCTCCCTTAAGCAACGCCGGGCGTAATCTGGGCGCTCGTGGCGGCGGGCTGGGTGCCTCGGATGAATATGCCAAAGTTTGTATAACCCCCTTGCAGGCTCTTCACCCGAAAACCCATAGAAAGGAATCTCAGAACAGCACCGTAGCTCCTTATTCCAGATTGACAATAGAGAATAATCGGAACGCTAGTATCGAGCTCGAGGACGCGATCATCCAACTCGTGCGATGGGATCGATATGCTGGGAATATGACCTGTAGCTCGCTCTTCTTCGGTGCGAATATCGACGAGTTGGTATCGTCCGCCGGACTCCATCAGGGCAACCAAGTCCTTCGGCGTTACCAAATGCTCTGGATCCTGCCGAAAGAGCAAGGGCTCCTGATTGGCTCCGACGGCGGGAGCACTTGTTGGGCGCCGGCGAATCGGGAGCCGGTCGATGCAAAGCGATAGAAGATCCAAAGTGAGCATAAACTTGGTCGCTGCGTCGTCTCTTCCGAGCAGTACCTTCACGGTCTCCAAGGCTTGGAGTATTCCTACGATCCCTGGCACTACGCCCAAGACCCCGACTTCGGCACAACTGCCACCAACCTCCGCAGGTGTCGCGGCGGGGAAGATGTCGCGATACGACACAGGCGTCAATTCGTCTTCGGAATCGGCAACGTTAAAGACGGCAACTTGGCCTTCAAAACGGTTGACCGAGCCGTATACGAGAGGCTTGCTGGCTGCGGCACATATATCGCCGAGGAGAAATTTGGTTGAAAAGTTGTCGCTACCATCCAGCACGACATCGCAGTCTTGAATACGCTCAGCGGCGTTGGCCGCGACCAATCGTTGTTGATAGGGGCGGAATTGGGTATGCCGAAATTGCTTCGACAGCCGTTCAGCTGCAACCCTCGCTTTCGAATGTCCTATATCTTCGGGATGGAATAAAATCTGGCGGTGAAGGTTCGTCTCATCGACAATGTCGTCGTCTACGAGATCGATGGTCCCAACTCCTGCGGCTGCAAGATAGAGTGCCGCTGGACAGCCGAGTCCTCCGACACCAACCACTAGAACGCGAGACGCCCCAAGGCGATGCTGCCCCTCTATTCCAATCTCCTCGAGCAAGCGTTGGCGGCTGAAGAATGGTTCCATTATTAATTAGCCTCCAGCAACACCGGAAAGAATGAATAG
>NZ_JBFUGN010000382.1:0-5378 GCF_056402895.1 Rhizobacter sp. P3_B12
CCGCTGCAGAAGGCGTTCAGCCATCGCCTCACACCGATGTCGGCCGGCGTGGGGCCGCTGGTGCGCCCGGTTCTCGCGATGCTCCAGCGATAGAGGAAGGGAAAGCGCGCGGCGTACAGCTGGCGCAGCGGCGATCCGACCGTCAGCAGCTGGATGTCGGGCAGTGGGCTCTCGGCCGCCGCGACCCAGGGCGTTGATGGGCCGTCGGGCAGGTTCCCACCCGCGTCCGTGCGCAAGAAGCGCAGCAGGTCGGCAGTGATGACGGTCCCCTGGCTGTGCGCCACGATGACGATGCGCTGGTATCCCTCGCCCTGCAGGTGCCGCAGCAGCGCCGCGTAGCGCGAGAAGATGCGTGCCCGCGGAATCGCCGTTCGGGGAAACTCGCGGAAGTGGTTGTCAACGTCCAGCGCCACGTCCAAGGGCGCCCGCAGCGCCGGCAGCACGCGTGACAGCAGGTTGCCCAGCAGCACCATCGAGGCCACGATGCCGGTGGCTCCAAACGCCAGGGGCCGCAGCCAGTCCTGCGAGAACGCGCGTGCGGCATCCTCGATGTCGAGCTGCACGCCCTGCAGCGGGCCCGGCCAGGTCCCGAGGAGGTACGTCAGTGCGACAGCGACGCCGGCCACCACGCCGACCGTCACCACCACGGACATCCAGCGATCCAGATGCCGGTACCACCACGTGAGCCAGCTGCCCAGCTCCACGGCGCGGTCCTGCGCGGCCCGGGCCGCCTTGTCCCGAGCCGCCGGAACGTTGCGGCGGAAGCGGTCGAGCCGGCGGTTCACCAGCAGCTTCAGCTCGGCGAGCACGCTCGGCACCACGGCCAGCACCATATACACGGCAAAGGCCACCAGCACCACGACGACGGCAGAGAAGGCTTCGGTGCTGGCCTCGTAGCGGCGCTCCAGCAGCTCGCTGGCGCGCGAGACGAATCCGATGTCGAACAGCCACGGGTCGTAGCGCATATCACCGCCCGCCGCGGCCAGCGGCACATGGAAGAAGGCCCAGAGCGACATCATCAGCGCGAAGAAGCCGCCCGCCGAGACGGCGAAGCCGAGGCGCCCGGTGCCGACGCTGCCGCGTGACAGGTACCCGCACTCACGAGCCGCGACGAAGCCGGCCAGCAGCCACGGGACCAGCATGAAGCCCATCGCGACCCAGGTGTACTTCACCATCGCCAGCACCAGCTCGCTGCTGGCCAGCACACCGCGCAACAGCAGATGCCATTCGGGCTCGATCCACTCGCGCGGGGCCAGCACGCAGGTCCACACGGCAATGCTCACGAGCAGCGTGCCCCACATCAGCCGCCCCACTGCCTGAACCAGCGGGAAGCGATCGTCGGCCACCGCCAGGCCGCGGTCGTACGCGATCGTCAGCAGCGCCCCGAAGAGGCACATCGCGAGCCACGCGGTTGCCGACCATGAGAACAGGGCCAGGGCCACCAGGGCACCGACCGCGATGAGCACGAAGGCCCGTCGCCGCCGTGTGGCCAGGAGGTAAAGGCCGTACAGACCCAGCCCGGCCGCCGTCAACCCGACCAGGCCCTTTTCGGCGACCAGGGCCTCGCCAGGGTAGGCCCGCATCAGCCCCAGCAGCAGCATCGCGATGCCCAGCATGGCCAGTTGCGCCATCAGCAGCACCATCACGTGGACGAACACCCAGTCGAGCAGCCGTTGGAACGTGGCCGTGATCCACCATGCGATCACATGGCGCCTTGCGCGACCGTCCTGCCCGGCCAGCTGTGCCGCGGCCAGGTCGACGGTGTCGCGGCCGAGCCTGCACAGCCGGAACATCAGCGTCGCGGCCTCGGTCAGGATGCGCGGCAGCTGCCCCGAGAGCCGCGACAGGTCGGCCCAGTACAGCTCGAACACGTCGACCCGGCCGGTGCTCCCCGAGCTCTCGTCCTTCCACTCCAGCGTCGCCTGCTCGGTCTCGCAGGCCTCGGGCTCGGCGCCGTTGTCGATGTGTTTTCTCAGCAGGTAGTCGCTGACGGCAACCCCGACGTCGCGGTTCTTCGCCAGCGGCTGGACATTCATGGCGCCCTTCGCCATGGAACGCAACGTCACCGCCTCGGTGTCACACGCCTGCCTGGGGCGGTGGATGTCCGACAGCAGCGACTGGCGCAGGGATTTCCAGAGCCCACGGTCGCTCGACGATGGTGATGCCGATGCCCGGCCGGTGGCGGCCGGCCGCGGCTCCAACGGCGCCACGGGCAGCGTCAGCCTGGTGGAGGCGGTCGCCTGGTAGTGAACGCCTTCCGGCGCGGACGACACCAGCAGATCGACGATCGCCCTGGCCGTTTCTCCCGGGCCCTGGTCGGCGACCCCGTGGACCGCCACCAGCGCGACCTCGTTGCCGGGCTTCGCCATGGCGACTCAGACCACGGTGCCGTCGGCGTAACGCTCGGCGATCGCCCGGATGTCGTCCTGGCGCTGCTCGAATGCCGCGACGACATCGGGATCGAACTGCGTTCCGCTCGCTGCAAAGACCGAAGCGACCGCCTCGTCGTGCCCCAGGCTGGCCTTGTAGACCCGCGGCGTCACCATCGCGTCATAGGCATCGGCCACCGCCATCAGCCGGGCCGCCAGCGGGATCTCGGCGCCGCGCAGGCCCTGCGGGTAGCCGCCGCCATCCCAACGCTCATGGTGCGACAGCACGATCTCCTTCGCGCAGCTCAGGAACTTCGCATCCACGCCCAGCCGCTGCTGCGAACGCACGATGGCCTCGCATCCCAACGTGGTGTGTTGCTTGACCTGCTCGTACTCGTCGGCGCTCAGCGGGCCCGGCCTCAGCCGCAGCGCCTCGGGCACCGTGGTCATCCCGATGTCGTGCAGGGGCGTGGAGCGGACGATGAGGTTGACGCTCGCCTCATCCAGGGTTGCCGCCAACCGCGGGTTGGCTCGCAGGGCGACGCACAGCGAGCGCACGTAGTGCTGCGTGCGCAGGATGTGCCCGCTGGTCTCGCCGTCGCGCGACTCGGCGAGCGAGGCCAATGCCACCACCGTCACGTCCTGGATCGCGCGCAGGTCGCCCGTGCGGCGGACGATCTCCGCCTCGAGGAAGGCGGCCTTGTCGCGCAGCACGTCCGACACCACCTTCAGGTGCAGGTGGGTCGCAACGCGCGCCAGCGCAATCGCCGGGCTGATGGGCTTGGTGATGTAGTCGACGGCGCCGAGCAGCAACCCGCGCTCTTCGTCTTCAGGCGCCGACAGCGCCGTCAGGAAGATCACCGGGATGGTCTGCGTGCGCGGGTCGGATTTCAGGCGCTCCAGCACCTCGTAGCCGTCCATGGCCGGCATCATGATGTCGAGCAGCACCAGGTCGGGCGGCGAATCGAGTGCCAGTTGCAGCGCCTTGGCGCCGCCGTTGGCCAGGCGCACGCGGTAGCTTTCGCGCAGCAGGTTGGCCAGCAGGTCGAGGTTCTCGGGCGTGTCGTCGACCACCAGCACGGTGGGCTTGGCATTGGCGGATTCCTGCATGGTGAGCTCCCTTTGTCGGCTGTGTCGGCTGTCCTGGTATTGCCCCGCGATGGCGCGGAACTGTCGTTCGGATCCAGCTCAGTTCAACTGCACAGAGCGGCCGTCGGCAGCCGCGCGCAAGGCCTGCAGCGCGAGATCGAAGTCGTAGTCGTTCAGTGCCCGCTGCACCGCAGTGGCCGCGCCGGCTCCGAACTCGCCTTCGAAATCGTACGCGAGTCCTTCGAACCTGGGGGCGGCATCGGCGCTGCAATCTYCCATCAGGCTGGCCAGCTGGCGCAGCTCGTCGAGCCAGGCCTCGAGCGGGCGCAGCGGCCGGTGCGCTGCCGTGCCTTCCGGGGCAGGCAGGCCGGCATCGAGCACCTTGGCCGCCGCGTCGAGCGCCAGCTGCAGGCTTTGCAGCGCAGGCTCCAGATCGGCCGCTGCAGCGCCTTGCCGGACGGCCGCTTCGAGCTCTGCCGCCGATTGCTGCACGCCCCGCAGCCCGAGATTCCCCGCGACGCTCTTCAGCGTATGGGCCTGTCGCTCGGTGGTCGCTCGGTCGGCGGCCTGCAACGCCAGGCGGATCCTTTGCGGCACCCGTGGCTGCTCGTCCCGAAAACGCCGCAGCAACTTCAGCAGCAGCGTCTCGTTGCCGTTGACGCGGCGCCTGGCGGCGTCGAGGTCGAAGCCCGGCAGCGGGGGCAGGGTGATCGACGAAGAGGCCCTTGCCGGCCATGGCTCCTCCGTCGCGAGCTTCTGGTGCAGCCAACGGCGAAGCACGCCATACAGGGCCGGCGGCTCGATCGGCTTGGACACGTGATCGTTCATGCCCACATCCAGGCAGCGTTGCCGTTCTTCCTTCATCGCGTGCGCCGTCATCGCGATGATCGTCAGCCCGCGGAAGCGTTCGTCGCTGCGCAGTTGCCGGGTGGCTTCGTAGCCGTCCATCACCGGCATCTGCAGGTCCATGAACACCAGGTCGTAGCGGCCCGGCCCGGCGGCCTGGATGCGCTCGATCGCCTGCTGCCCGTTGGAGGCGATGTCGGCCGACACGCCCGTTGCTTCCAGCAATTCGGTCGCGATCTGCTGGTTCGTGTCGTTGTCTTCGACCAGCAGCACGTGCGCGCCCTCGAAGCGGGGAACGCTGCCACGCGCCGGCGCCTGGGCCACCATGTGCTCGGGCGCGAACACCTCGACCAGGGCGTCGATCAAGGCCGACCGGTCGAGCGGCTTCAGCAGGAAGGCGTCGACACCGGCCGCCTCGGCCGCGGCGCGCACCTCTTCGCGCCCGAACGCGGTGGCCAGGATGACGCGTGGCGGTTCCGGCAGCGCCGCACGCGCGCGCTGAGCGAGTTCGATGCCGTTCAGCCCGGGCATCTGCCAGTCGGTGAGCAGCAGCTGGAAAGGCTGCGTGGCCGCCGCGAGCATCTCCAGCGCTTCCTTGCCACTGGCTGCCGCCGTCACGTGCACCGGCAGCCCCTTGAATGCGTCGACGAGGATGTAGCGGGCGACCGGGTTGTCGTCGACCACCAGCACCCGCAGGTCGTTCAGCGCTTCGGGCACCACGCGGGGTGCGCGCGTGGGCGCATCGCTCATGGCCAGCCAGCAGGTGAAGCTGAAGCGGCTTCCTTCGCCGACCGTGCTCTCGACCCAGATGCGCCCGTCCATCATCTCCACCAGGCGCTTGCAGATGCTCAGGCCCAGGCCGGTGCCACCGAAGCGGCGTGTCGTGGAGCCATCGGCCTGCGTGAAGGGCTGGAACAGGCGGACGGCCTGCTCGGGCGTCATCCCGATGCCGGTGTCTCGCACGCAGAATTGCAATTGCACGCGCCCTGGCGACTCGGCGAGGGTGCGGGCCGACAGGTGGATCTCGCCGCGTTCGGTGAACTTGATGGCGTTGTTCACCAGGTTGATCAGGAT
>NZ_JBFUGN010000383.1:0-5366 GCF_056402895.1 Rhizobacter sp. P3_B12
CGGTTCCACCTTTCAGGAGATTAGCAAGGCCAACTTTCGACCGATCCCGGTAACATTGGGAACGCCGGACATACACAACGCGTTCGATTCTCTGGTGCGGCCGGTGTTCGAGAGGATCGTGTCGAACGAAAAGGAGACACGTTCACTCGCTGCTACGCGCGATCATTTGCTCCCACGATTGATGTTCGGCGAGGTGCGCGAGGGCGCTGCTGAAATACGCGTGGGAGAGATCACATGACTGCAGATTGGTATCCGGGGATCAAGGCGTTTCGTACGCATTGGCGCCAGGCACCAATGCTTCAGCAGACCTTCGAAACGCTTGAGCGCGAGTTCGCCGAAGAGAACGATGCCTGCATCGATGCAGCTAAGGGCTTCGTCGAATGCGCCTGTCGCCTATTGATCCAAGAGTTAGACGATCCAGTCAACCCGATCACTGGCTGGCCGGACAGCCCTATTCGAGGCGCCAACCCAAGCTTTAGCAACTGGGTCTCTGCAGCTTTCCGGCTCCTCTCGATTGTTGGCGCACGTGACGACCCTTTCAGCAAGGTTATCTCCCAGCACTACAACCTCACCGAGGCGCTCGGGAAGTTTCGTGATCTAGCCGGCCCGATCAGTCATGGCAAAGAGGGTCTCAGCCACAAACTGTCCGTGCATCATCGCCGATCGGCTCTTCTAGCAGCGGATGCGCTCGTGACGTTCTTGCATGAGGCATATCTAGAGCGCGAGCCCGACCCCGTCCGCACGTTTGAGCCCTACGAGCGGTTCGAAAAATCGAACGCGACCATTGATGCATTTGCTGTCCTACGACTGGATACAGACGAAGAGGGCGGCTTACAGGCAGTTGTGAGGCTGCCGAACGGCGACGAAGTACCGCTCGCTATCGAACTATCGCGTCTCCTCTTTGGTGTTGACCGTGAAGCATACAAGTCCGTGTTGAACGCGTGCATTGAGGCCCAAGCCACTGCGCAGAACGCTGTGGAGGCTGGCTAATGGCCTTCCTCTCTGAAGCCGCTCTGGAAAGACTTGTGCTGGATCATCTCAGTCTCCTCGGTTACAGCATTTCCTCGGACGCAGAGATTGGGCCTGACGGCAAGACTCCGGAGCGCGAAGCCTATGCCGATGTCTTGCTGACGAAGCGTCTCAGCGCCGCTATCACCAAGCTCAATGTGGCGATCCCTGAGGAAGCTCGTCAGGATGCGTTGCGCAAATTGCTGGCAACAGAGYGCCCCTCGCTTGCTGAGGAAAACCGCCGTCTCCATAGGCTGATGGTTGAGGGTGTTGATGTGGAGTTTCATGGCGAGGACGGAACAATCCGCGGCGACAAGGTTCGCCTGATTGACTTTGACGATCTTGGGGCCAATGACTGGCTCGTGACGAGCCAGTTCACTGTCATCCAAGCTGGCTTCAATAGACGCCCTGATGTCGTTGTCTTCGTCAACGGTCTACCGATAGGTGTCATCGAACTTAAGGCGCCGGGGGGAGAGAACGCAACCTTGGCGGGGGCTCACAACCAACTGCAAACCTACAAAGCGCAGATTCCCTCGCTGTTCCATACCAATGCTGTCCTTGTCACGTCGGACGGACTCACCGCCCGCATTGGTTCGCTGACCGCGGACCAAGAACGCTTCATGCCTTGGCGCACAACGGACGGGACAGAGATCGCAGCCAAGGGGAAACCGGAACTCGACACCCTGCTCGAGGGCGTTTTTGATCGCAGGCGGCTTCTTGATCTGTTGCGCGATTTCACTGTCTTCGGTGAAACCGGTATGGGCCTAGCCAAGATCATCGCCGGCTATCACCAGTTTCACGCTGTGCGACACGCAGTGGCTAAGACGGTTGAGGCGGCGTCGCCGCAGGGCGACCGCAAGGTGGGTGTCATCTGGCACACGCAGGGGTCGGGGAAGAGCTTGTTGATGGCCTTCTACGCTGGCCAGCTTGTACGACATTCGGCACTCCAAAATCCAACGATTGTTGTCATCACCGATCGCAACGACCTCGACGACCAGTTATTCGGCACGTTCTCGATGTGCCGGGACCTAATCCGGCAGACGCCTCAGCAGGCAGAAAGTCGAGAAGACCTTCAGAGGGCATTGAGTCGCGCATCCGGCGGTGTCATCTTCACCACCATCCAGAAGTTTTCGCCCGCTCCTGGTGAAGTCGCCTATCCGGTGCTCTCTGATCGTCGGAATATTGTTGTCATCGCCGACGAGGCACATCGCAGCCAGTATGGCTTTCGCGCCAAAATAGAACGGAAGACAGGAGATATTGCGTATGGGTTTGCCAAGTATCTGAGAGACGCGTTGCCCAATGCCTCCTTTATCGGCTTCACCGGAACGCCAATTGAGAAGGATGATGTAAACACGCCTGCGGTGTTCGGTGAGTACATCGATATTTATGACATTAGTCGCGCTGTCGAAGACGGCGCAACTGTTCCAATCTACTACGAAAGCCGTCTTGCGCGAATCGAGCTGCCTGATGCTGAGAAGCCAAAGGTTGATGCGGAAATCGACGAGCTGACGGAAGACGAAGTTGCTACCGAACAGGAGAAGATCAGGCGAAAATGGGCCACGATCGAAGCACTCGTCGGCTCGAAAAGGCGTATTGCAATGGTCGCCGCCGATCTCGTGGAGCACTTTGAGAACCGTGTAGCCGCCATGGACGGCAAGGCGATGGTGGTCTGTATGAGCCGACGCATCTGCGTCGCGCTGTACCAGAAGATCGTCAGCTTGCGGCCAAATTGGCACAGCGACGACGATGCTTCCGGCAAGATCAAGATCGTCATGACGGGCTCCGCGGCCGATCCGCAGCCATGGCAGCCTCACATAGGCACGAAGGCCCGGCGAGACTTGTTGGCAAAGCGTGCCAAGGACCCGAAGGATGWACTCCAGCTGGTGATCGTGCGGGATATGTGGTTGACCGGCTTTGATGCCCCGTCGATGCATACGATGTACATCGACAAGCCGATGAAGGGCCACGGGCTGATGCAGGCAATCGCACGTGTGAACCGCGTATTCCGCGATAAGCCAGCAGGCTTGGTCGTCGACTACATCGGCGTGGCGCAGAACCTCAAGAATGCCTTAGGCCAATACTCCAGCGCGGACAAGCGTCAGGCCGGGATCGACGAAGCAGAGGCGATCGCTGTTCTGCTTGAGAAGTTCGACGTCGTGAAGGCGATGTATCACGGCTTCGACTACGCTCGTGGCCTCACCGGCAGCGGGCAACAACGCCTGATCGTGCTAGCCGAAGCTCTTGAGTGGATTCTGGATCAACAGAACAAGTCAGCCGTTCGGGAGACCACCGAAGAGGGAAAACGTCGCGAGAACCGACGCTATCAGGATGCAGTGCTGGCATTGTCAAGAGCATTCGCACTTGCTTCGGCCAGCGACGAGGCTCGGGCGGTCCGCGATGAAGTCGGCTTCTTTCAAACCGTGCGAGCCGCGCTTGTCAAATCGGCCGAAGGTCCTGGCGGCGCGGCGGGTGACCGCGAGTTTGCGATCCAACAAATTCTGGATCGTGCCGTCGTCTCGACCGAGATCGTTGACATCCTCGCCGCCGCCGGCATCTCAACGCCAGACATCTCAATCCTATCGGATGAGTTTTTGGGAGAGGTGCAGCGGCTGGAAAAGAAGAACCTCGCGCTCGAAGCGCTACGCAAGTTGTTGAACGACGAAATACGCTCACGCAGCAAGACCAATGTCGTGGAGACCAAGCGGTTCTCTGAGCGACTAGAGCAGGCTATTGCTCGCTATCACACAAATGCGATCAACACCGTTGAAGTGCTGCAAGAGCTAGTCGCCTTGGCGAAGGATGTTCGAGCTGCCCGCAAGCGCGGGGAGGAGGAGGGCCTATCCCAAGACGAGATCGCCTTTTACGACGCGCTCGCGGACAATGAGAGTGCTATTCAGGTAATGGGCAACGACGCATTGAAGGTGATTGCTCATGAGTTGATAGTCGGCCTGAAAGGCAGCATTTCGGTTGATTGGTCTCATCGCGAAAGCGCGCGTGCCCGTATGCGTGTCCTGGTGAAGCGAATCCTTCGAAAGTACGGCTATCCACCCGACCTTCAAGATTCCGCCGTTCAGACAGTACTCAAGCAAGCGGAGGCGCTGTCCACGGGTTGGGTCGTGGCCTAGATGTTTCGGTAGTTGGAACTGCGCCACATGCGTTGCTTCTTGCTCCAACGAGTGGCCAACTTGACGTAGATGGGCGAACACTCCCATTTGACCCGTTCCCAGTCGTGCTTGAGCAGCAAGGCGACGCGTTTGGTGAGTACGTCGAGATCCGTCTTGGACCCGGCGAAGATTTCATCGAAATGGGTCAGTATCTGCTGGTCATCAGCATCGTCTTTCGGGTTGATCGATGTGACCAGCCTGGCGCGGAGTGCTGCGACTTTCCCCGGTACGGCTTGGCCCTTGTTGTCAAAGTAGAGCTGCGCGATTTCCTCGATGGTCTTGCGCATGTTGTCCCGCCATTTGGCACGCTCCTTCGTTACCTGCTCCAGTTGAACAGCTCTCTCGTCCTTCCTCAGAGACAGGAGGGACGCGAGCCATCCGGCCACGACTGTGAAGGTCATGCCGGCTAACAGCGATGAAACGTCGATGTTGAAGCCGAAAGGAAGATCGGTCATATGCAGGCAAGCCTCACAAAGAGGTTGATTTGACTCGGTGAGCTGCGTGCATCGCTCTATCAATGGCACCACTGCTACACATCTTCTGCTCCCACTTCTTTTTGAATCTAGTCCAAATATATTGCCAGCGTGGTCGGCGCTTCTCACTGATGGAGCTAGCGGTGCCTACCGACCCAGCCGACGACAGGCCGCCTAGGTGACCAACGATGTAGCCTCGGCATAGTCGACGTGCTCAGCTGCGATCCAGCCGCCGCGCTTGTCCACTCGAAGCATCCGGCTGATGCCGCCCTTGGCATGCAGCATGACATCGATTGAGCCGTTCGCAGTCTCGGCAGGGCGCACGCCGCGCCAGTAAACGACGATGCGCTCGAAGGTGTCCGCGACTAGCTGCCGCGCAGTCGCTCGGTCCTCGTAGTGCAACTTGTCGACGCCTTCGACCAAGGATCGCCAACGCACATCCGCCCCCTGGATGTCTGCTCTGGCTGCCTCGGCAACCGCGCGTTCCGTAACCTTCAGCAGCCCCTGCACCATGCCGCGCTCATCCTCTAGCTCGCGCGCTCGGCGAACGAATGTGACCGGCGCGTCGTCGCTCTCAAGCAGCGCGCTGGCCAGCCGCTCCAGCTTGGCTTCTATGTCCGTCAAGCGGGACTTTGCCAGGGCCAGCTCGCCGCGCTGGACCGCGGAGCGATCACTGCGATACAGCGCCTGCAAGTTGACCAGGTCGCTGCAGTAGCTCATC
>NZ_JBFUGN010000384.1:0-5360 GCF_056402895.1 Rhizobacter sp. P3_B12
CTGGATCGCGCCCGGGTTCGGGATCGTGAAGCCGAAGTGCTGCAGCGTGCTGTCATGGTCCAGCRTGCGCGGCGCGAACGGGATGTCCACGGTGCCGCTGGCCGACACGATGCGCAGCGTGTAGGCACCGGCTTCCGGCGCTTGCCCACGGCCCACCAGCGACTTCACCGGGTTCAGCTCGGCTGTGCCCGAGGCACCGATCTCGCCGCTGATCAGCAGCAGGTCCTGCGTGGCCGAGGTCACCGCGGCAGCGGCCTCATTGACCATCGACTTGTCCGCCGGCGTCAGGTAGGTCTGCATCTTCCGGTAGTTGTAGTCGGAGAAGACCTGGCCACCGCAGTAGCTCATGAGGTCGTGGCGGTCGGTCGGGCGCGGGTCGTAGAAGGTGTTGCTGTCCGCCAGGTACGGCCAGATGTAGCGGCCGGCCTTGCCGAGGGTGGCATTCGGGTACGGGTAGTCCGGGTCGGGATCGGCGACGTCGCCGCAGGCCGCGTGCGGCAGCGAGAAGTTGTGGCCCATCTCGTGCGCCACGACATCGCGCACGAGGGTCGGCTGCTCGGGCATGTCGGTGCCGACGCCCACGTTGCTGCTCGGGTACGCGAGGCCGACGAGGCCCGTGGTGCGCTTCGGGATGAAGCCGAAGTAATGGTCGTGCGTGGCAGCGCCTTCCAGCATGTGCAGGTCGGCCAGTTCGCGCAAGATCTTGCTGTACGCCGTGCTCCAGCCGGTCTCGGTGGTCGGCAGCGTGGTCACGCGGCTCGACACGTAGGTCGGGCGCGACTGCACGCTGACCGACGAGACCGGGAACAGCGCCTGCAGGTGGGCCGCCTGGCTCACCGGCAGCTTGCCGGCGGTGCCCGCGATCTGGATCGCGATCGGCACGAACTTCATCGGCACACCGCCGCCGACGCGCGGCGTGATGGTCTTGCCTGCAGCGTTGCCGATCAGCGCGGTCAGCTTCACGCCCGTCTTGACCAGGTCGGCTGGCACGGTGGCGGTGTATGAATCGGTGAAGCTCGGCACGGCCGGCACGGCAGCCGGCAGCGCACCGGTGGGGGCCGTCAGCAGGATGTCGCGGGTGGCGCCGTCGGCGCTGGTCACGCGCAGCGTGCCGCTCGGCTTGGTGCTGGTCGTCTTGCCGATGCTCGTGACGTTGACCTTCACCAGCGCGGCCTTGCCCGAGACGAGCACCAGCGCGCTGTCGTCGCTGTTGAACAGCAGCGATTGCGCGACCTGGATGCTCGACACCGGCGGCGACCAGGCGGCAACCGGATTGATCGGCGACGTGGAAGTGGCCGGCGCGGTGATCTTCATCGACGACGCGATGTCGTTGAAGCCCTCGGCAATCAGGTCGGAAGTGTCTGCTGAGAGCTTCAGTGAGCGTCCCATGTAGTTGACGTGTTCGAACAATTCCACCGTGTAGCCGCTGGCGACCTTGATCGACGAGATCCGGTCATTCCATCCGCTGGAAATCAAACTCGCCACGTTGGAGTTGGTGCAGGACGTCTCGCCTTGGTAGTTGATGTGCCGATAGAAACATACCGGAGCGGACGTGATGGTGTCTGCGGTCGCTGCAGCGGCGTTGAGTTCCGGGTCGGAGGTGTCCCGTGTCGATTCCTGTTGGTTCCCGCCGCATGAGGCCAGAAGGATTGCCAGAGGGAGCATCGACAGGAGGGATGGTTTGCCGTGCTTCCATGGTTCAGACGCGGGGCGCGTTGCTACTCTCATTACAGCTCCTACAGAGAGATTGAAAAATCGCCTTGGCCGTGGGCACTACCAACCCGGCGAGTTCCCTCAGTGGCCGATGTCGAGTCGCGGTTCCCCCCCTGTTGTCATGTCGGGTGCTGTGAACACGCGAACGAATATGCGATGGATGGTCTGCATGGACGGCATGACCAACGCAACAAGGGCGCCTGAGCGCCCTTGTTGCAGGCCCGCCTCACGGCGGGTTCTTCCTCGTTCAGCGGGTGTGCGAGACGCGCACCGCGTTCAGGCCGTCCGACAGTGCCAGCTCGAAGCTGCCGCCGGTCGGTAGATCGGCGCTCGACAGCGTGACGCTGCCACCGCGCAGGTCCTGCGCCAGGTTGCGGCGCTGCTCGGTACCGACCCAGGTSACGGTCAGGTACGGGTGACGYGCTGCATCCCASGTGAGCKTCAGCGCACCGCCGCTCTCCTGAACTTGCACCTGCGGCGTCGCGGCCTGTGCGCGCTCGGTGGAGCTCGCTGCCTTGGCTTGCGAGTTCAGCAGCGTCTTGSCGCCTTGCAGCACGGTGATGCYCTGGATCGCGCCCGGGTTCGGGATCGTGAAGCCGAAGTGCTGCAGCGTGCTGTYRTGGTCCAGCGTGCGCGGCGCGAACGGGATGTCCGTGGTGCCGTTGGCCGACACGATGCGCAGCGTGTACTGGCCGGCCTCGGGTGCTTCCGCACGACCAACCAGCGACTTCACCGGGTTCAGCTCGGCGGTGCCCGAGGCACCGATCTCGCCGCTGATCAGCAGCAGGTCTTGCGTGGCCGAGGTCACTGCAGCCGCAGCCTCGTTGACCATCGACTTGTCCGCCGGCGTCAGGTAGGTCTGCATCTTCCGGTAGTTGTAGTCGGAGAAGACCTGGCCACCGCAGTAGCTCATGATGTCGTGGCGATCGGTCGGACGCGGGTCGTAGAAGGTGTTGCTGTCTGCCAGGTACGGCCAGATGTAGCGGCCGGCCTTGCCGAGGTTGGCATCCGGATACGGGTAGGCCGGATCCGGGCTGCCGGCACCGCCGCAGGCCGCGTGCGGCAGCGAGAAGTTGTGGCCCATCTCGTGTGCCACGACATCGCGCACGGTGGTCGGCTGGTCGGGCATGTCGAAGCCGACCCCGGAGTGGCTGCTCAGGTAGGCCAGGCCGGCGAGGCCCCRGGTGCGCTTCGGAATGAAGCCGAAGTAGTGGTCGTGCTTGGCCGCGCCTTCCAGCGAGTGCAGGTCGGCCAGTTCGCCGAGGATCTTGCCGAACGCATCGCTCCAGCCGGCGTCGGTGGTCGGCAGCGTGGTCACGCGGCTCGACACGTAGGTCGGGTGCGACTGCACCGTCACCGACGAAACCGGGAACAGCGCCTGCAAATGCGCGCCCTGGCTGACCGGCAGCTTGCCGACGGTGCCGGCGATCTGGATCGCGATCGGGACGAACTTCATCGGCACGCCACCGCCGACACGTGGCGTGATGGTCTTGCCCTCGGCGTTGCCGATCAGCGCGGTGAGCTTCACGCCGGTCTTCACCAGGTCGGCCGGCACGGTGGCGGTGTACGAATCGGTGAAGCTCGGCACGGCCGGCACACCAGCCGGCAGCGCGCCGGTGGGGGCCGTCAGCAGGATGTCGCGGGTGGCGCCGTTGGCGCTCGTCACGCGCAGCGTGCCGCTCGGCTTGGTGCCGCCGGTGGCGCCGCTCGTGACGTTGACCTTCACCAGCGCGGCCTTGCCCGAGACGAGCACCAGCGCGCTGTCGTCGCTGTTGAACAGCAGCGATTGCGCGACCTGGATGCCCGACACCGGCGACGTGCCCGTCGGCGGGGTGGTGGTGGTCGGCGCGGTGACCTTCAGCGACGACGCGGCGTCATTGAAGCCCAGCGACACGAGGTTCGCGGTATCGCCCGTCAGCGTCACCGACGTGCCGCCGTAGTTGATGTGCTGGAACAGCTGGACCTTGTAGCCCGCCTTCACCTTCACCGACGAGACGCGGTCGTTCCAGGCCGAGCCGATCCAGGTGGAGTCGGCGCCGGCGCAGAAGCTCGCGCCCTGGTAGTTGATGTGTTCGTAGAAGCAGATGGCGGAGGTGTCGACCGCGGCAGCCGTGGCGGCTTCGGCCTGCTGGTCGGCCGCGGCCTGCGCTTCGGCGCTCTGCTGGTTGCCGCCGCCGCAGGCGGCGAGCAGCACGGCCACCGATGCCAGCGGCACCAGCAGGCGATGGGTGGACGAATCGAATGCTCTGGATTGTCGGGACACGGTCTGACCTCCTTGTAGGGGCGCCTATCGCGATCGCGAATGCGCGTTGTGGTCAAAACCGTGCAAAGTTCATACCGATCGACATGCAACCATCGGTGAAGCGGGGTTGACAGCCCGATTTTTGACAGCGCTTTCAGACGTTTTTGAACGCCTTGCCCGTGCGCTGTCGAGGAGGGCGCCGACGCCCTAGTCTCATGCGATGTAACGTGCCTCCCACGGGTTAGGGGGGCGCGGGGCCTTGTGGCATTTGTTGCCTTGCTTACGACCCGACGCGCATGCGACGAAGCACGCCAGATCGTGACGCAGCATGACGCAGTGTGAACACGCTCTAGCGCAGCGCGCGCAGCAGCACGATCACCGCGCCGTGGCCGCCTTCGTCGCCGCGCGCCTGCACGAAGGCGAGCACATCGGCCTTCTGGATCAGCCAGCTGCGCACCTTGCCCTTCAGCACCGGTTCGCGGCCCGGCGAGCCGTTGCCCTTGCCGTGCACGACGCGCACGCAGCGCAGGCCGGTGTGCACCGCGTCGTGGACGAAGGCGGTGAGCCGCTCGCGGGCGGCATCGCGGCGCAGGCCGTGCAGGTCGACCTCGCCCTGGATGGACCAGCCGCCGCGGCGCAGCTTGCGCAGCACGTCGATGCCGATCTCGGGGCGGCGGTAGGACAGCTGGTCATCGGTCTCGAGCAGCGTGACCGGATCGAACTCGTCGGACAGCGATTCGTGCAACGCGCGCTCTTCATCGAGCTCGCGCTGGCGCGGCTCGGGCGAGGGCGGCGTGGGCACCGCGTGGCGGCGGCCGCTCGGGGCCACCGGCTGCACGCGGCCGACGCTGTGGGAGAACAGGTTGGCCTCGCGCAGCCTGCGGGCCTCTTCCTCGCGGGCGCGGGCCTCGCGTTCGGCGGCTTCGCGCTCGGCGCGCTTCAGCGCCTCGCGGATGTCGCCCAGGTCCTGCAGGCTGCGCAGGCTCACAGCAAGCCTCGCTCCACGAACGAGACCACCTCGCTGTCGCCCACCACCAGGTGATCGAGCACGCGCACGTCGATCATTGCGAGGGCCGATTTCAGCGTCTGCGTCAGCATCTCGTCGGAGCGCGACGGCTGCGCCGAGCCCGACGGGTGGTTGTGCGCGAGGATCACCGCCGCCGCATGCAGCTGCAGCGCGCKCTTGAGCACCTCGCGCGGGTAGACGCTGGCCTGCGTGAGCGAGCCGCGGAACATCTCGTCCATCTGGATCAGCCGGTGCTGCGCATCGAGGAACAGCACCGAGAACACCTCGTGGCCGCGCCCGCCGAGCTGCAGCCGCAGGTAGTCCTTGACGAGGATGACGTTGTCGAGCGCCGGCCGCTCGGCCATCTGCTGGCCGAGCGAGCGGCGCGCCAGTTCGAGC
>NZ_JBFUGN010000385.1:0-5357 GCF_056402895.1 Rhizobacter sp. P3_B12
GGCGCGCGGCGAATGTGCGCGGCGCCTTCGCCGTCGAGCCGCTGCGGCGCGGCGAACTGGTGGGCCGGCACGTCGCGCTGGTCGATGACGTGATGACCAGCGGCGCGACACTGGCCGAGCTGGCACGCGTGCTGAAGCTGGCCGGCGCGACGCGCGTCGAGGCCTGGGTGGTCGCGCGCACGCCGCGCCCCTCGACGAGTGCCTGAGGCCCGCGACAATCGCGCCCATGTTCAACATCGTCCTCGTCCACCCCGAGATCCCGCCGAACACCGGCAACGTGATCCGGCTCGCGGCCAACACCGGCTGTGCACTGCACCTGATCGAGCCGCTCGGGTTCTCGATGGAAGACCGGCTGCTGCGGCGCGCCGGGCTCGATTACCACGAGTTCGCGCCGGTGCGGCGGCATGTGTCATGGCCGGAGTTCCTGGCCGATGCACGCCCCGATCCGTCCCGCCTGTTCGCCTTCACGACGCGTGGCAGCCGGCCGTTTGCAGAAGTTGCGTGGCAAGCAGGCGACTGGCTGGTGTTCGGCTCCGAGACGGCCGGCCTGCCGGCCGACCTGCGCGAGACCTTCCCTGCCAACCAGCGCGTGCGCCTGCCGCTGCGAGAAGGCCAGCGCAGCCTGAACCTCAGCAATGCGGTCGCGGTCGCGGTGTTCGAGGCGTGGCGCCAGAACGGCTACGCCGAAGGGGCGTGAAAGACAACCCGGATTGCCATCCGGGCTACGTCACTCGGGTTGAACGTTCGCCGCCTTGATGACCTTGCCCCAGCGCTCGCGCTCGGTCTTCATCAAACCCGCCAGCGCCTCGGGCGCCGTGCCCGCCGCGCTGAAGTACTGGCCGAGGATCCGGCCGCGCACCTCGTCGGTCTTGATGATGCGCACCAGCTCGGCCGACACCCGGTCGACCACAGCCTGCGGCGTGCGGGCCGGCGCCAGCACCGCCTGCCACGAGATCGCCTCGAAGCCGGCGTAGCCCTGCTCGACGAAGGTCGGCATGTCGGGCAGCGCGCCGAAGCGGCCCAGCGTCGTGACGCCCAGCGCCTTCAGCTTGCCGGCCTTCACCTGCCCGATCGCGATGCCGGGCACCATGAAACCGGCCTGCACCTGGCCGGCCAGGATGGCATTGACCACCTGCGGAAAGCCCTGGTAGGGCACGTGCACGATGTCGAGGCCGGCGCGCGCCTTGAACGATTCCATCGCCAGGTGCGCGGCGCTGCCGTTGCCGACGCTGCCGTAGTTCAGCTGGCCCTTGCGCTGCTTCGCGACGCGCACAAAATCGGCCAGCGTGTCGACGCCGAGCTTCGGGTCGACCACCAGCACGTTCGGCGAGGTCGCGACCAGCGTCACTGGCAGCAGGTCCTTCAACGGGTCGTAGCCGAGCGATTTCGACAGCAGCGGCGCGGTCACCAGCGGCCCCTGGATCGTGAACAGGAAGGTGTAGCCGTCGGGCTCCGCCTTCGCGACCGCGCCGGTGCCCAGGTTGCCGCCGGCACCGGGCTTGTTGTCGACGACGATCGCCTGGCCGAGCGCATGCGCGAGCGGCTCGGCCAGCAGCCGCGCGATGATGTCCGGCGAGCTGCCGGGCGGGAACGGCACGACGAGGCGGATCGGGCGGGCAGGCCAGGCCTGCGCACGCGCCGGCAGGGCGCTCGACAGGGTCACGGCCGCGGCGGCGGCCAGCACATCACGACGGTTCAGGCTCATCCGTTGAAGCTTTCGGGGCGCGCGTCGCGCATCATCAGGCGTTGGATCGACTGATCCGGCGTGCGGCGCCCTTCGAGCACGCTGACCACCGCTTCGGTGATCGGCATGTCGATCGAGCGCGACTGCGCGCGGCGCAGCGCGGTCGCGGCGCACACGACGCCTTCGGCCACATGGCCGAGGTCGGCGAGGATCTTCGGCAGCGGCACGCCGTCGGCCAGCCGCAGGCCAACCTTGCGGTTGCGCGACAGGTCGCCGGTGGCGGTCAGCACCAGGTCGCCGAGGCCGGACAGTCCCATGAAGGTGTCGGGCCGGGCGCCGAGCGCGACCCCCAGCCGCGTCATCTCGGCCAGCCCGCGCGTGATCAGCGCCGCCCGGGCATTGAAGCCGAGGCCCATGCCGTCGGCGATGCCGGTGGCGATCGCCATCACGTTCTTCAGCGCGCCGCCCACCTCGACGCCGATCACGTCGCTGGAGGTGTAGACGCGCAGGCTCTCGCTGTGCAGCGCCGCGACGGCCTGCTCGCAGAGCTCGGCGTCGCCGCTCGCGGCCACCAGCGCCGCCGGCCGGCCGAGCGCGACCTCGAGCGCGAAGGTCGGCCCCGACAGCACGCCGACGCGGGGGTCGGTCGGCCGCACCGCGCGCGCGACCTCGTGGCCGAGCCAGCCGGTGCCGTCCTGGAAGCCCTTGCACAGCCACATCACGCCGCTCGCATCGGCAGGCAGGCGCCGCAGCACCTCGACCAGCGACGCCATCGGTGTCGCGATGATGATCAGCCCGCCGCGCGCGTGCTCGACGCAGCTGTCGAAATCGGACGACACCACCAGCCCCGGCGGCAGCGCGACGCCGGGCAGGTAGCGATGGTTCTCGCCGCGCGTCTGCATGCGCTCGCACTGCTGCGGATCGCGCACCCACAGGCGGGTGTCATGGCGCTGCGCGGTGTTCACGGCCACCGCCGTGCCCCATGCGCCGGCCCCGAGGACGGTGAGCTTCACCGCGGCAGCCCGTGCGTCAGTTGATGGCGGGCGCAGCAGCGCCGTTCGCGGCCTGCTGTTGCTGCGCCTCGAACATCGCCTGGAAGTTCACCTCGGCCAGCAGCACCGGCGGGAAGCCGGCGCGCGTGCAGATGTCGGAGACGACGGCGCGCAGGTACGGGTAGATGATCTGCGGGCAGGCGATGCCGATGATCGGCTGCAACTGGTCTTCGGGGATGTTGCGGATCTCGAAGATGCCGGCCTGCTTGGCCTCGACCAGGAACAGCGTCTTGTCGCTGACGCGGGTCGTGACGGTGGCGGTGACGCTCACCTCGTAGATGCCGTCGGCGACCGGCTCGGCAGCCAGGCCGAGGTTGATGTCGACCTGGGGCTGCGTCTGCTCCAGCAGGATCTGCGGCGAGTTCGGCTGTTCGAGCGACAGGTCCTTCAGGTACAGGCGCTGGATCTGGAACACGGGGGTTTGGGTGTCGTCGGACATGGTGATCTCGCGATTGACGAAGACGAGTGAAGAAAAGCCCGCAGGCGTGACGTGCGGGCTGCGGCGCGGATTATGTCCGAGGCGCCAGGGGCGAATTGAAACGCCTGGTGTGTCAGGCGGCCGCGTCGGACAGCAGCGGCAGCAGCCCACCGCGCTGGTCGAGCGCGACCAGGTCGTCGCAGCCGCCGACGTGCGTGCTGCCGATGAAGATCTGCGGCACGGTGCGGCGCCCGGTGCGCTCGATCATCTCGTCGCGCAAGCCCGGCTGCAGGTCGACACGCACTTCGTCGATCTGGTCGACGCCGCGCGACTTCAGCAGTTGCTTGGCGCGGTGGCAGTAGGGGCACACCATCGAGGTGTACATCTTCACGGCTTGCATCGCTTCGCTCCAACGACAGGCCCGCAGGGTGCGGGCCCCTGAATCCTCAGGCCGATTTCTCGACCGGCAGGTTCGCTTCGCGCCACGCCTTCAGGCCACCGGCCAGCACGCGGGCGTTCTCGTAGCCTGCCTTGCGAAGGATACCGATCGCGCGGGTCGCGCGTGCGCCGCTGGCGCACACCACCACGAGCGGCAAGGCCTTGTTCTTCGGCAGCGCATTCGAGGTCTCGATCTGTGCCAGCGGCACGTTCTTGGCGCCGGYGGGGTGGCCGGCGGCGAACTCGGCGACCTCGCTCACGTCGATCAGCACCGCCTTCTCGCGGTTGATGAGGTGCACCGCATCGGCGGTGCTCAGCGCACCGCCCTGCGCGCCGCGCCGCAGCGAGGGCCACAGCAGCAAGCCGCCGGACACCAGGGCCACCGCGAACAGATACCAGTTGTCGAGAAGGAATTTCACAGCGAGGCCCAAGGGTTGGAGGCAAACGCGAATTATAGAATTCGCCGGTCTCCCGCCCCGGGGCCGCGCCCCGCCCGCCCCACAACCACTGCCTGCCATGTACAAACTCGTGCTGATCCGCCACGGCGAATCGACCTGGAACCTGGAAAACCGCTTCACCGGCTGGACCGACGTCGAGCTGACGCCCACCGGCGTCGAGCAGGCCAGGCAGGCCGGCCGGCTGCTGAAGGCCGAGGGCTACGACTTCGACGTGGCCTACACCTCGGTGCTCAAGCGCGCGGTCTGGACGCTGTGGCACGCGCTCGACCAGATGGACCGCACCTGGCTGCCGGTGGTGCACAGCTGGCGCCTGAACGAGCGCCACTACGGCGCGCTGCAGGGGCTCAACAAGGCCGACATGGCCAAGCAGTACGGCGACGAGCAGGTGCTGATCTGGCGCCGCAGCTACGACACGCCGCCGCCGGCGCTCGACGCGAACGACCCGCGCGGCCAGCGCCAGGACATCCGCTACGCGAAGCTGCGCCCCGAGGACGTTCCGCTGACCGAGTGCCTGAAGGACACCGTCGCCCGCGTGCTGCCGTTCTGGAACGACAGCGTCGCGCCGGCCATCAAGGCGGGCAAGCGCATCGTGATCGCCGCGCACGGCAACAGCATCCGTGCCCTCGTGAAGTACCTCGACGGCATCGCCGATGCCGACGTCGTCGGCGTCAACATCCCGAACGGCATCCCGCTCGTCTATGAACTCGACGAGAACCTGAAGCCGATCAAGAGCTACTACCTGGGCGATGCGGCGGCCGCCGCCGCTGCTGCCGCCGCGGTGGCGAACCAGGGCAGGAAGGCCTGATCAGGCCGGCAGCCCGTACAGGCGCTCCGGCAGCAGGCGCGCCGCGAGCGACTTGTCGGACAGCGCCGCGACGATCGCGAATTCCTGGCACGCGGTGTCGCGCCGCGTCGTCTGCACGACCGGCATGCCGCGGCGGTCGGTGATGCTGGCGGCGATCGGCGTGCTCGCACTCTCGCCGCGCCGCACCACCACCGCCTGCTCGCCGCTCTTCAACTGCACGAAGTCGCCCGGCGGGTAGATGCCCAGCTCCTTGACGACGGCCATCGACAACGGGCCGCCGCCGTCATCCTGGAACAGCTGGCGCGCCGCATCCTGCGTGCTGATCGCCGGCCGGCTGATGCGCGGCGTGATGCGCGCCATGAAGACATCGGCCAGGCGCAACGCGCGCGCCATCTCGCACGGTTGCGCGTGCCCGAGCGGGTAGCCGCCGCCGCCCGGTCGCTCGTGGTGCTCGGCCACCGCCTGCAGCCACTCGGCATCGTCGACGCCGGTCGCCTGCAGC
>NZ_JBFUGN010000386.1:0-5356 GCF_056402895.1 Rhizobacter sp. P3_B12
GCACCAGCACGTACCACAGCGGGGCGGTGCCGCCCTGGTCGCCGACGGGCCGCAGCCCGGCCGCGCCRACCACCAGCGCGATCGCGGCCACCAGGGCCAGCAGCAGCAGCGGTACCGCCAGCGCCAGCGTCGGCAGCTTGACGGCCGGATCGCGGCTGCCGGCCACCACCAGCGCGTAGCCGAGCAGCGTGAAGAGCGGGAACAGCACCCACAGCGTCAGGCCCGGCGGCGCCGCGGACATCCCCAGGGGCGCCGCGACCAGCGCGACGGCGGACAGGAAACCCAGGGCGGCCAGCACGCCGCCGACGATCGCGATCAGCATGGTTGTGAGTCGATGCGGTGAAGGTGGCGCAAGGATAGCGCGGCGGCACCTCGCAGGGCCATACTGGCGCGATGACTGCGCCCACGCTCCACTACCACCCGCTCTCGTCGTGCTGCCACAAGGTGCTGATCGCGATCGAGGTGCTGGGCGCCGAGGTCGACAGGCGCCTGCTCAACCTCGGCGACCCGGCCGAGCGCGCCGCCCACCTGGCGCGGTGGCCGCTCGGCAAGATGCCGCTGCTGGAGGACCAGGGCCGGCCGATCGGCGAGACGAGCATCATCATCGAGCACCTGCAGCGCCATCACGCGCGCCCGGGTCGCACGCTGATCCCGCACGAGGCGGAGGCCGCGCTCGAGGTCCGCCTGTGGGATCGCCTGTCCGACCTGTACCTGATGACGCCGATGCAGGCCTTCACCGCCGATCGCCTGCGGCCCGAGGGCGAGCGCGATGCCCGCAACCTGGCCCAGGCGCGCGACACGCTGTCGACCGCCTATGCGCTGTTCGACGGCCAGCTCGACGGCCGCCCCTGGCTGGCCGGCGAGGCCTTCAGCCTGGCCGATTGCGCCGCGGCGCCGGCGCTGTTCTATGCGCTGGCCTGGCTGCCGCTGGCGCCGCAGCACGCGCGACTCGCGGCCTACTTCGAACGGCTCGTCGCGCACCCGGCGGTGGCGCTCACCATCGACCAGGCGCGGCCCTTCTTCCAGTTCTTTCCGGGGCGCGACGGCCTGGCCCGGCGATTCTTCGACCCGTCGGCCCCTCGCTGAGCCGCTTCTCGCGCAGGCAGGCCCGGGGCCGGCGATGCGCGGCCCCCAGGGTTTCTCCAAAGACCCCCTCTTGAACCGTCACGCCCTGCCCCTATAATTCTGGTCTGCTAGCACTCATCCAACTTGAGTGCTAACGACATCCAGGTGCCTTCGGGTGCCGATGTTCTGCCAGGTCAATGAGCGCCAACTTGCCTCGTTGCCCACCAGAAGTCCCATTTGAGACATCAAGGAGAAGCCATGAAATTTCGCCCGTTGCACGACCGCGTGATCGTCGAGCGCGTTGAAGCAGAAACCAAGACCGCTTCCGGCATCGTCATCCCCGACGCCGCCACCGAGAAGCCCGAGCAAGGCATCGTCCTGGCCATCGGCCCGGGCAAGCGCAACGAGAAGGGCGACTTCGTGGCCCTGAACGTCAAGGTCGGCGACCGCGTGCTGTTCGGCAAGTACAGCGGCCAGGTCGTCAAGGACAACGGCAAGGAATTGCTGGTGATGCGCGAAGAAGACCTCTTCGCCGTGGTCGAGAAGTAATTCTCCCCGCACTGGCTCCAGCACCTCAACACTGAATTCGGAGAAAAGAACATGGCAGCAAAAGACGTAGTCTTCGGCGGCGAAGCCCGCGCACGCATGGTCGAGGGTGTCAACATCCTCGCCAACGCCGTCAAGGTGACCCTGGGCCCGAAGGGCCGCAACGTGGTCCTCGAGCGCTCGTTCGGCGCCCCCACCGTCACGAAGGACGGTGTCTCGGTCGCCAAGGAGATCGAGCTGAAGGACAAGCTCCAGAACATGGGCGCGCAGATGGTCAAGGAAGTCGCTTCCAAGACCAGCGACATCGCCGGTGACGGCACCACCACCGCCACCGTGCTGGCCCAGGCCATCATCCGCGAAGGCATGAAGTACGTGGCCGCCGGCATGAACCCGATGGACCTGAAGCGCGGCATCGACAAGGCCGTCACGGCCCTGGTCGAGCAGCTGAAGAAGGCCTCGAAGGCCACCACGACCTCGAAGGAAATCGCGCAAGTCGGCTCGATCTCGGCCAACAGCGACGAAACCATCGGCAAGATCATCGCTGACGCGATGGACAAGGTCGGCAAGGAAGGCGTCATCACCGTCGAAGACGGCAAGTCGCTCGAGAGCGAACTCGAAGTCGTCGAAGGCATGCAGTTCGACCGCGGCTACCTGTCGCCGTACTTCATCAACAACCCCGAGAAGCAATCGGCGTTGCTGGACAACCCGTTCATCCTGCTGTTCGACAAGAAGATCAGCAACATCCGCGACCTGCTGCCGGTGCTGGAGCAAGTGGCCAAGGCCGGCCGTCCGCTGCTGATCATCGCTGAAGAAGTCGAAGGCGAAGCGCTGGCGACCCTGGTGGTCAACACGATCCGCGGCATCCTGAAGGTCGTCGCCGTCAAGGCCCCGGGCTTCRGCGACCGCCGCAAGGCCATGCTGGAAGACATCGCCATCCTGACCGGCGGCAAGGTCATCGCCGAAGAAGTCGGCCTGACGCTCGAGAAGGTCACGCTGGCCGACCTGGGCCAGGCCAAGCGCATCGAAGTGGGCAAGGAAAACACCACCATCATCGATGGCGCCGGTGCCGGTGCCGACATCGAAGCCCGCGTCAAGCAAGTGCGCGTGCAGATCGAGGAAGCCACCAGCGACTACGACCGTGAAAAGCTGCAAGAGCGCGTGGCCAAGCTGGCCGGCGGCGTTGCGGTGATCAAGGTCGGCGCTGCGACCGAAGTCGAGATGAAGGAAAAGAAGGCCCGCGTCGAAGATGCGCTGCACGCGACCCGTGCCGCCGTCGAAGAAGGCATCGTGGCCGGTGGCGGCGTCGCGCTGCTGCGCGCCAAGCAAGCGGCTGGCGCCATCAAGGGTGACAACCCCGACCAGGAAGCCGGCATCAAGCTGGTGCTGCGCGCGATCGAAGCGCCGCTGCGCGAGATCGTCTACAACGCCGGCGGCGAAGCCAGCGTGGTCGTCAATGCCGTGCTGAACGGCAAKGGCAACTACGGCTTCAATGYAGCCAACGACACCTACGGCGACATGATCGAGATGGGCATCCTGGATCCGACCAAGGTGACCCGCACCGCGCTGCAGAACGCCGCGTCGGTGGCCTCGCTGATGCTGACGACCGAGGCGATGATCGCCGAGGCTCCGAAGGAAGAAGCCGGCGCCGGTGGCGGCATGCCCGGTGGCGGCATGGGTGGCATGGGCGGCATGGGCATGGACATGTAAGTCCAGGCACCTCGCCTACCTCGAAAGGGCTGCTTCGGCAGCCCTTTTTCATTGACACACCTCGAAGGCCGCCCCCTGGCCGCGGGCGGCACAATATCGCCATGCCGACCGCCCCCCTGCTGAAGCGCTTCATCGACGATGAACTGGGCCGCGCACCCGACCTGATCGCCCGCACCACGGCGGCGGTGGTCGAGCAACTGCGCCGCCCGCGCGACCAGCTGCTCGCCAACGAGCGGCAACACCATTTCGATCTCGTCGAGCAGCTGCAGCAGCATGCCGGCCGTTTCCAGCGCAGCTTCGTCGACGCGCTGCGCCTGCGCGTGCTGGCCGAGCTGGAGCCGACCGCCCCTGCCGCGGCCCTGTCCGGCCCGAGCAGCCTGTCCGGCCTGCAGCTGATGGATGAAGGCCGCGTCGAGTCCGACATCGAGATCTCGCGCGCCGTGCAGCAGATCGACACCGGCACCGAATGGGAGCTGCGCGAGCTGCAGACCTTCACGTCGACGTTGCGCGCCCAGACCCACACCACCGCCGAATCGAACCCGCTGCGCCCGCTCGCCTATGCCCACGCGCTGTGGGACGCCGCCGGCGACGTGACCGACAAGCCGGTGCAGCAGGCCATCCTGCTGCGCGTGGCCTCCACCGCGATGACGCCGCTGCTGCGCATGGCCTGGGCCGCCGCCTGCTCGCGCCTCGAATCGCAGGGGGTCGAGCCGAGCATCTACCGCACCGTCGTGCTGGCACCGGGCGCCGGCGCGGCGCGCAAGCCGGAGGTCGACGTGACGATGCCCGGCGCGCTCGAAGGGCTGGTGCGCAGCATGCCGGGTGGCTTGCCCGCAACCTCCTCCGCGCCCTCCACCCCGGGCCGCCGTGGCGCCACGCTCGGCCCGGCACTGGAGCAGGCCCTCGCCCGCATCGAGGCGATGCTCTCGCGCCTGCCGGAGCGCAGCGGCGACGCTGCCGAAGCCGCTGAAGCCGCCGATGGCGCCGACCGCGCCGGCACGCCGTCGTCGCGGCTGGCCGAATTCCGCGGCTCGCTGCTCAGCGCCGCCGACGAGACGATCGAGCGCCAGATCATCGAACTGCTGTCGCGGCTGTTCGAGACCATCCTCGGCGACCCGATGCTGCCGCAGCCGTTGCGCACGCTGATGGGCCGCCTGCAGGTGTCGGCACTGCGCGTCGCGCTGCGCGACCCGAAGATGATGGAGGTCCACGAGCACCCGGTGTGGCAGCTGATGGACCGCATCGCCGGCGCCGCCGTCGGCTACCCGCAGTCCGGCGACCCGCGGCTCGCGCATTTCCTGTCGTTC
Source organism: Rhizobacter sp. P3_B12 (assembly GCF_056402895.1). Classification (NCBI taxonomy): domain Bacteria; kingdom Pseudomonadati; phylum Pseudomonadota; class Betaproteobacteria; order Burkholderiales; family Sphaerotilaceae; genus Rhizobacter; species Rhizobacter sp. P3_B12. The sequence goes on from NZ_JBFUGN010000386.1 coordinate 4,626, forward strand.
TGCGATCGCCTGGTCGACGAGATGCTCGCCGAGCCGGTGCAGGACGCCGCGCTGTACCGCCGCAGCCTCGCACGCGTCGACGCCGCCATCGCCGAGCAGCTGCGCGATGCGCAGGTGGCCGCGCGCGGCGCGATCGCGACGCTGGTGATGGCCGAGCAGCGCGAGCGGCTGCAACGCGAGCTGTCGCACCGGCTGACCGAGCAGATGGCGCCGATCCGCACGACGCCGGTGATCCGCCGCTTCGTCACCGGCGCGTGGGCACGCGTGCTGGCCGAATCGTTCACGCTGTACGGCGAGGAGGCCGAATCCAGCCAGCGGGTGCTGAAGGCGACCGACCACCTGCTGTGGAGCCTTCAGCTGCCCGACCATCCGCAGAGCCGTCTGCGCCTGCTGGGCCTGCTGCCCGGGCTGCTGAAGGAGCTGCGTGCCGGCATGGAATTGACCGGGTTGCCGGCCGACGAGCAGCAGGCCGTGCTCGACGAGCTGGTCGAGGTCCACAGCGAGGCGATGAAACCGCGCGCCCGGCCGGCCGCCACCGCCGCGCAGCCCGAGCCGACACCGGAGGAGATCGTGCGCCGCATGCGCGACGAGACCGTCGAGCCGGAGCCCGAGACCGGCGCACCGTTCAGCGATTCGCTGATCGACCTCGGCTCGATGGACACCGTGCCCGCCGAGTGGCTGCCGAGCGGCCCGCCCGCGGGCGGCGACGATGCGGCCGCCTGGGTCAACGC
>NZ_JBFUGN010000387.1:0-5350 GCF_056402895.1 Rhizobacter sp. P3_B12
GCATCGCCAGCAGCGGGACGACGCCGGAGCCGCCGCCCACCAGCAGCAAGGGACCGCCGTCGGCCGGCTGCCACACGAAGTGCCCGCCGATCGGGCCGCGCGCCTCGAGTGCGTCGCCGGCCTGGGCTGCTTCGTGGAWCCAGGGCGAGACCTCGCCGGCGTCGAGCCGCTCGACCATCAGCTCGACCCGTGCCGCACCCGGCACCGACGCGATCGAGTAGCTGCGCTGCGCCTGGTAGCCATCGGGCGCCGTCAGCCGCAGGTCCAGGTGCTGGCCGGCATGCTGCGCGGCCAGCTGCAGGCGCAGGAACACGCTGGCCACCCGCGGCGTGCGGGGCCGGACCTCGTCGATCACCACGTCGCTCCAGTCCACGTGCCAGCCCCTCACGGATCGTTCGTGTAGCGCTGCTCGCGCCACGGATCGCCGCGCATGTGATAGCCGCGCAGCTCCCAGAATCCGGCCTCGTCGCGGGCGGTGAAGCGCAGGCCCTTGAGCCATTTCGCGCTCTTCCAGAAATACAGGTGCGGCACCAGCAGCCGGGCCGGGCCGCCGTGCTCGGGCGCGAGCGGGGCGCCGCCGAAGCGCGTCGCGACCATCGCCTGCCCGTTGGCGAGGTCGGCCATCGGCACGTTGGTGTCGTAGTCGTCGAACGAGCGCGCCAGCACCCAGGGCGTGGGCGCCTCGATGCCGGCGGCGCGCAGCAGGTCGTCGACGGTGACGCCCTGCCATTCGGTGTCGAACTTCGACCAGGTGGTCACGCAATGGATGTCGCCGCGCCAGGTGGTCTGGGGCAGGGCGTTGAACTCGTCCCAGGACCAGCTGGCCAACGGCCGCGGGCCGTCGTGCAGCGTGAAGCGCCAGTCGGCCAGCGGCACCTCGGGCGTCGGGCCGTACGACAGCACCGGGAAGTCGTCGGTGAGGTGCTGGCCGGGTGGCAGCCGCTTCGCCACGTCGATGGCCGGGCGGCGGCCGAAGAATCCGCGGGTTGCCATGTGAATCTCCTTCTTGACTACAAGCCTCGCACGTCCGATTCGACGCGTGCAAGTTCCGCGCCGATCTCGTCGAGCGCCGCGCCCAGGTCGCCGCTCGTGCCGGTGTGCACGCTGTCGGCCAGTGCCATCGACAGCGTGGCCAGCCGCTCGGCGCCGAGTTGCCGCCCCRAGGTGGCCAGCGCATGCGCGGCGCGCTTCAGCTCGGTCCACTGCACCGGTTCGGCGGCCGCCGCGCGCATCTGCTGCATCAGCCGCGGCGCCTCGCCGAGGAAGGTCGAGGTGACCGAATGCAGCAGGTCGTGCATGCCCGGCCGCTGCCGGGCCCGCAGTTCGGCCAGGGCCTGCGGCGCCAGGCGCGGCGGCGCGCTGAGCCAGCGCTGCAGCACATGCTCGATCACGTCGCGGGTGAAGGGCTTCGCGATGTAGTCGTTCATGCCGGCGGCGAGGCAGTCTTCGCGGTCGCCGGCCATCGCATTGGCGGTCAGCGCGATGATCGGCAGCTCGCGCTCGCCCTGGGCCCGGATGCGGCGGGTCGCCTCCAGCCCGTCGATGCCCGGCATCTGGCAGTCCATCAGCACGGCGTCGTAGACGCGCTCGCGGCAGCGGGCGATGGCCTGCAGCCCATCGGTCGCGCGGTCGACCTGCAGGTTCAGCGATTCGAGCATCGCCGCCGCGACCTCCATGTTCACCGGGTTGTCTTCGGCCAGCAGCACGCGGCGGCCGGACAGCGGCGTGCTGCCGGCGCTCGGTGCGGCCGGCCGCTCGCGGGACGCCGGCACGCCCTGCGCCGTGGCGAACGGGATGCGCACGAAGAAGGTGGAGCCGTGCCCCTTGGCGCTGTCGACCGCGATCGTTCCGCCCATCAGCGTGACGAGTTGCCGCGTGATCGCGAGCCCGAGCCCCGTGCCGCCGTAGCGGCGGGTCATCGAGCCGTCGGCCTGCGTGAAGGGCTGGAAGAGCAGGGCGCGGGCCGCGTCGTCCATGCCGATGCCGGTGTCGCTCACGCAGAACTCGATGCGCGGCCCGGGCGCCGCGCCGGCATCGAGCGCGCCGAGCTTCAGCTCGATCTGGCCCTGCTCGGTGAACTTGACCGCATTGCTCAGCAAGTTGGCGAGCACCTGGCGCAGCCGCATCGGGTCGCCGCGCACCACCTGCGGCACGCCATGGCCGATCTCGACGGACAGCGCCACCCCTTTGCGGCGGGTCGCCGCGGCATGCAGCCCGAGCTCGTCGTGCACCAGCGCGGACAGGTCGAAATCGATCGCCTCGAGCTCGACCTTGCCGGCCTCGATCTTGGACACGTCGAGGATGTCGTTGATCAGGTGCAGCATCGTCTCGCCGGAGCCGTAGGCGGCGGTCGCGAGGTCGCGCTGGCGGGCCGTCAGCTCGGTCTGCAGCAACAGCTCGGTCATGCCGAGCACGCCGTTCATCGGCGTGCGGATCTCGTGGCTCATGTTGGCCAGGAAGGCGGATTTCGCGCGGCTCGCGCTTTCAGCGGCGGAGCGGGCGCGCTCGAGCTCGCTCAGCATCTGGTCGCGCCGCTCCAGCAGGCGATAGACCGACAGCGTGAGCCACAGCAGCAGGGCGTTCATCGCGAGCGCCACCGACACGACCAGCCAGTTGGTGCGGCGCCAGTGCGCCAGCACGACGGTCTCGGTGGCGATGATGCTGACCACCATCGGGTAGGCCTGCGACACGGCCGGCGCGACGATGCGCAGCCGCGAATCGCTCGGGTCGGTGGGGCGCGGGTCGTTGAAGACCGCGGTGCCGCCGATCTGCGCCCCCTCGGCCAGCGCGCGCAGCGACCCACTGCCCTTGATGACCTGGCCCATGAAATCCTCGCGCGGCGGGTGGCGCGCCAGCAACGTGGCGTCGCCGCGCAGCAGCGCCAGCGAGACGTCGCCCTGCTCGAAGTTCATCGAGCGGTAGAAGCGCTCGAAATACTCGCTCTCGATGCCGACCTGCGCGACGCCGATCATGCGGCCCTGCGGATTGCGCAGCTTGCGCACGAGATAGAAGGTCCAGCGGCCGTTGCCGCGGTTCTTGACCGGCTCGGACAGGAAGACCTCCAGCGACGGGTTGGACAGGTGGGTCTTCAGGTAGTCGCGGTCGGACACGTTGATGTCGGGCGGCGGGTAGCCGCGCGAGAAATTGACGATGTCGCCGGCGGTGGTCGCGATCGAGATCACGTCGATCTGTGGCAGGTCCTTCTGGCGCTCGCGCATCATGTCGAACACCGATTGCCGGCCGGCGATGCGCCGCAGCGCGCCCTCGTCGATCGGCTCGGACTTGTTGATCTCGTCGATCACGCGGCCGAGGACGGCATCGGCCGCGGCGAGCGTCTGGTCGGCATGGCGCACCGCCAGCGTCGAGAGCTTGGAGAGAAACAGCCGCCAGTCGTCGAGGGCGTCCTGGCGGCTGCGCCAGCTGATGAAACCGGCGGCCGACAGCGTCAGCACCATCACCAGCAGCCCCACGACCAGCACCGACTGGCTGCGGCGCAGGCCGGGCCGGCGCGGGGCGAGGGCGCTCGCTCCCGAGCCTGCCACTGCATGCGGAACTGCCGGACCCGCCTGATGCCCCTTCCTCATCAGCGGATGATGCCGCGTTTTGCCATCGGCAGGCGCAGGGGAATCAGCCGATCAGCGGTGTGAGTGCATGGGTCACGCGGTTCATCTGCGCCTCGGTGAGCAGGCCGGTGAGCAGCTGGAAGAAGCGGGGCTGCTCGATGCCGGAGACGATGTACTGCCAGCGGTAGGCCCGCAGCATCACGGTGTGCAGCTGGTCCAGTTGCTCCGGCGAGCGCGGGCCGAGCAGGTGGATGAAGTACCGGACGTCGGACCTGCTCTGCGCACGCAGCAGCCCGTCGATGGCGAGCATCAGCGCGATCAGGTCGTCGACCGCCGCATCGCGCTGGGCCGGCGTCAGCCTGGCGTCTTCCCGCTGCCATTCGATCTCGTCGAGCACCGCGTGCTGGGATTCCTCTTTCCAGTGGAAGCGGAACACGTCCCTGAACAGTTCGGACAGCTCGGGATCGGGATGGATGCTGCGCTGGTAGTGCGTCTGCGTGAAGAGCTCGATGTGGCAGGTCAGCGCCAGCACCGCCCAGGTCGATTTGCTGAGCACCAGGCGGGCAACGGGGTCGGCCTCGGGCACGAACTGGTAGCCGGGCGCCATGCCGGTGGCCATCAGGTGCTCGAGCCGCCGGAACAGCGCCTGGTGCTTCAGCTCTTCGTCGCTGAATCGGATCAGCGCCTCGAGGGCGAGCTGGTCGCCGAACCAGTACTCGCGGCTCACGTCGAGCAGCTTGGCATTGATGAAGCGCTCGACCATGCCGAACATGTTGGCGTAGGTGCGGCCCTGGATCTGGCTGAGCAGCCGTTTCTCGGCGCTGCTGCAGCCGTGCAGCCGGTCGAGCTGCGTCAGCCCGTCGGGCAGGAACTTCTGGTCGAAATCGAAGCTGCGGCTGCGGATGACGTCGCGGTCGATGTCCCAGCGCACGCGCTTCGAGAGCTCGATGCAGCGGGCGTAGCGGGCGGTGGTTTCGGGATCGGTGACTTCGGGAACGGTGGCTTCAGTGCTCATGATCAGTCCTCCTGAATGTGTGTGCGGATCGGTGGAGCACCGGCGACCCTAGCCACCACAAGAGGAGAAATTGTGCAGTTCACCCTGTTCGCAGCAGGCTCGGCGTATTGCAAACCGCGCTGCAAACGATGCCAGGCAGAGCACGCAGCGCGCGACGGCGCTGCGGCTGCTGCCGGGCAAGGCTCAGGCCGTGCCCGCGCCGGCCGCGCGTTGCGGCAGGGTGGGACCGGTTTTCGGTCGTCGCCGGCCGACGCGCGCTCGCATCACCGGCGTCGAGAGCGGCGCCCTGACGGCCGCGGCGGCGACCTGGATCGGCTGTGCGAGCCACGCGGGTGCCTGCCAGTCGCCGAACCAGACGGGTGCGGGCTGTGCGGTCGCACGCGGCGTCAACTGCTCGTCGACGATGCGCCCGAGCTTCATCAGCAAGGCGCGCGCGTAGTCGGCCTCGTCGGCGACGAGGTGCTGCAGTTCATCGCGGATCTGCATCACCTGCAGCCGCAGCTGCTGCACCGGCGCGACAGGGGCGTGGCGTTCGATCGCCTCGAGGTGCTCATGGGTCAATCGAGTCATGGATGAGGGCCCTCCGGGTTGGAATGGTTGGGTTCGTTGGCAACACGCGATTACCTTTCAGTGCTTGCGGCGCGGACGCGGCCGTGGCAGCAGTGTCCGGTCCGGCGTGCCAGGGGCGTTCGATCCATGCGAATGGGCGATGGTGAATGCGAAGCAGCCGAGGTGGGCCCGGAGGGGATGCCGCTCGGGCGCCTTTCTCAGA